>QAKZ01000090.1 GCA_003150175.1 Coriobacteriia bacterium | reverse complement strand
ACGTCGCCCTCGGGCTTGAAGTTGATCTTGGCGTAGGTCATGACGTGCTTGCAGCCGTGAGCGGCGCCCACGAGCTGGCAGTTCTTGAGGATCTCCATGCACTTGTCGTAGTCGCCCTCGATGGCGGTCTCGAACGGGCCGACGAAGTAGTCGATGCCCGTCGAGTCGATGTAGTCGATGACGGCGTCGACCGCGGCGCAGGTGGCGTCGTCGTCGCCCGCGTCCATGGGCAGGTACTGGATAGCGATCGAGCAGTTCAAGCGTGCTCCTTCCCGGGCGCACAAAAAAGACGCCCACGATTCCGTAGGCGTTCCAAAACGAATGGGCTCTGGTTCCTACGCCGGCATTACCCGGATCAGGTTCGAAGGTCAGGGCCGCGTCGCTGGGCCCTATCTCAGCCGGCGTGCGCCAGCCCCCTTTTTTCGACAAACGTTACTTTAGCACGATGTGCGCGGAGGCGCAGGGACGGCGTACGCGAGGAGCGGGGCGCTGGGCAGCGAGAAGCGCGGGGCGGGCGCCGCGCGCAGAAGGCGCCGGGCGGGATGGGCGCGGGTGCCGCCGCGCCGGTCCGGCGCCGCTCACCAGATTGGGACGCCTGTCCCGAAGTTCGGGCCGCCCCATCCCCTATTCTTCTGATAACGGCCGATTCAAGGAGAGGCGACGTGGGTGACCAGGCCATCCAAAAGCCCGCAGGAGTCCGGCAAGCCGCCCCGCGCGGCCGTGGCCGCCTGCGCCCTTGCGGGGCTCTGTGCCCTTTTGCTCATGGCCGCCGCGGTCGTGCTCGGCCCCCCTGCGGAGGGCTTCGCCTCGGAGCGGGAGGCCGCAGTCCTGGCGAGCCCCGCAGGCTGGCTGCTCGATCGCGCCGTTCACATGCGCATCGCCCTCGTCGCGTTCTCGCTTTGGGGCGTGACCGCTTGGCTGCGCTGCCCGGACGCCGAGGTCAGGCACCTTCTTGCCGCCGTGGCCGGGCTGCTCGCCCTGTGGATGGCGCTGGTCATCGTCAAGTGGAAGGTCGCCGACATTGGGCTCGGGACCTTGCTGTGGTACGCGTACTACATCCCCATGGCGCTTCTGCCCGTGTCCTGCGCGGCCATAGGCGCGCGGACGGCGGGCCTCGCGTCTCGGCCCCCGGTCCGTCGGGCGCTCCGCGCCGCCCTGGCGGTCTCCTGCGCGCTCGCGCTGCTCGCCCTCACCAACAACCGCCACCAGGCCTTCTTTCTGTTCGACGAGCCGACGCCCGGGATGATCGGGGACTACACCTACGGCTGGGCGCACGCCGTGTTCCTCGTCTGGTCAGTGCTGTGCTACGCGGCGTTCTTCGCGAGCTTCGCCTATGCCGCGCGGCGGCGCCTCCGGCTCATGCTCGCCCCCGTCGTCGGAGTCGCTCTGATGGGAATCGCCTACTGCGTGGCCTACGTGCTCAGGTTCGAGGCGATCTTGGGCCTCAACTTCTCGCTCACCTATGCCCTGGTGCTGGTCTGCGCCCTGGAGCTCTCGCTCGACCTCGGGCTCATACCTTCCACGGTCTTCCTCAGCCGCACCTTCGACGCCCTGCCGCTGGACCTCGCCATCGTCTCGCGCGAGGGCGAGACGTTCCGCGCGACACGCGCCGCGCGCGGGCTTTCGGGAGCGACGCGCGGCGTTCTCGCCTCATCCGCCCCGCGAAGCCTCTCTTGGTCCGAACCCGACGACGCGGACACGCGCCACCATGCGTGGCCCATCTCGGGCGGCTGAGCGCACCTCGCGCAGGACGTCTCGGGCCTCAACCGCGTCAGGGGAAGCCTCGCCGCGCGGTCATCGGAGTTGGCGCGCAGGAACGCCATGCTCGAGAACGAGCGGCAGATCTCGCAAGCGACGTCGAGCCTCATGGCGGAAGAGCGCCTGGTGGACGAGGTCGAGGCGGCGCTCTCCGTCTCGCTCGCGCGCGTCGCCGACATATTGTCCTCTCTCCCCGCAAAGAAGGACGCCCCGCCCGCCGTCAGGCGCAAGGAGCTCGAGCGGGTGCGTACCCTCATCGCCTACTGCAAGCGCAAGGGCAGCCTCGTGCTCGCGGAGCAGGCGGACCCGGAGCTGGACTGCGACCGGATCCGGCTCATCGCGAGCGAGCTCGCAGGCGACCTGCGCGCCGTCGGCATCGACTGCGCCGCCGTGGTCGACCTTGCCCACCCCCTCCCAGCGCAGGAGATGAGCGTCATCTACGACTGCATCTACGACTTCGCATTCGTCGCGTTCGAGAGCGAGGACCCCGTGCTCATGTACCACCTCGGGGAGCGCGACGACGGGACCTGCGAGCTCAGAGCGCTGCTCCAGACGGCGGACGAGGAGGACCTCGCCGCCACCGACCGG
Source organism: Coriobacteriia bacterium (assembly GCA_003150175.1). Classification (GTDB taxonomy): domain Bacteria; phylum Actinomycetota; class Coriobacteriia; order Coriobacteriales; family Atopobiaceae; genus Paratractidigestivibacter. Next base: position 18,094 of record QAKZ01000090.1, on the reverse strand, counting down.
ACCCGCGAGCTCAAGTCGCTGCTGTCCCGGCGCGACACGCTCTTCTCGGTCTCTGGCGAGGAAGGCTCGCTGCGCCTCGTGCTCCGCGTCCGCTCGGGAGGCGAGCGCCCATGACGCCCCCGCCCCTCAACGACGCCTGTCTGGCCATCCTGCTCGCATGCGAGCTCCTCGGCGCCGCGGCGCAGACGGTGCACCTGCCGCTCCTGTTGGCGAGGCGCGGAGGTGCGGAAGGGCGCCTCGGCGCGGCCTTCGAGCTCCTCGTCGCCGCGCACCTGTACATGGCGGTCGACTTCACCTGCTGCTGCGCATTCGTGGGAAACCCCTACCTCGCTCCCGTGGCCCTCGGCGCCGGTTGGTCGTGGCGCCTGTGGGCGAACGCCGCGGCATTCGCCTGCGGCGCCGCGCTGGCCGTCAGAAAGAAGGACCCCCTCGACCTTATGGCGGCGGCGCTCCTCGCGCTCTGCGCGCCGCCCGCCATGGAAGCGCTCGGGGGCGTCTGGAACCTCGTCGCCCTCGTCGACGCGCCGTTCTTCCTCGCTCGGGCGCTTCTCGCCCTCGTCGGCGACGTCCAGCGACACAAAAGCGAGCTCACCCGCTTCTCCATCGCCGAGACCATGAACACGGTGCCCGTGGGCGCCCTGGTCGTCGACGCGGGCGGGAGGTCCTTGTTGCTCAACGACTCGATGCGGGCGCTGCTGCGGGACCTCGGGCTCCCTACCGACCTGGGCGACCTGCGCGGCACGTGGGACGGCATCGCAAGAAGCGCGCGGCCCGCCCGCCTCTCGAGGGGGCTCGACGAAGGCCCTGGCCCGCGCGTCGTCATCGATGCGCCCAACGGGCACGTGCTCCTCCTCAAGAGGATCGACGGGCTCGAGATCGACCTTCCCGCTAAGGCGATCTCCGCCGTGGGCGTGTTTTCCCTCGACGTGACGGAGCTCGACGCGGCGACGCGCGAGCTCGAGGGCGCGAACGAGGAGCTCGTGCGCATCGGCCAGCAGCTCGAGGAAAGGATCGCCGAGGTCGAGTCGATCGCCGAGCAAGCCGCGTACCTGCGCATGCGCGCCCGCGTACACGACGTCGTGGGCCAGCGCCTCTCGATCTTCCAGCGCTACCTCGAGTCGGGGCGCGCCGACCAGGGCTCGGTCGAGGAGCTCACCCGGCTGGTCAACTCGATCGCCCAGGACCTGCGGGCGCAGGACGGCCCGGACGCGGAGACCGCGCTCAAGTCCCTCGTGGACGCCTTCGCGCTCGTCGACGTCGACGTCCGCGTCGGGGGAAGGCTCCCGGGCGACGCCTCGGCCGCGGCCTTCGCCCGCGTCGCCCGCGAGGCGGTGACCAACTCGTGCCGGCACGCGCAGGCGCATCGCGTCGACATCCGGATCACGCGGCAGACGGGCGGCGACGGCGCCGCATGGACCGAGATGCTCGTCACCGACGACGGGGGCGCCGCGCGCGAGGGGTACCGCGAGGGAACGGGGATCCCCGGCATGCGCCGCGACATGGAGGAGCTGGGCGGCTCGCTGGAAGTGGTCGCCTCGCCCCGCTTCGCCGTGACCGCGCGCGCTCCCCTACCGAAAGAGGAGGACCAGCGATGATCGACATCATGCTCGTGGAGGACCAGGTCATGCTCAGGGAAAGCCTCGCGGCGTCCCTTGACGCCCAACCGGACATGCGCGTCGTCTCGCAGATCTCCGACGCCGCCCAGGCGCCGGAAGAGGCCCGCCGCTTGAAACCGGGGCTCGTCCTCATGGACGTCTGCACGGAGAACGACTCGAGCGGCATCGTGGCGGCGCGGCGCATCAAGGAGTCCATGCCCGGGTGCCGCGTGGTGATCATGACGGGGATGCCCGAGGTCACCTTCGTCGAGCAGGCGAGGAACGCCGGCGTGGACAGCTTCGTCTACAAAAGCGCGGGCTTAGGCGAGCTTCTCTCCGTCATCCGCAGCACGCTCGCCGGCTACTCGACGTTCCCCGCGCCCGTCGACTCGGTCTTCTCGGGGGCGAGCGCCCTCACCGAGGAGGAGATCCAGATCCTGCGGCTGGTGTGCGAGGCGAAGACCCGGCGGGAGATCGCCGCCGAGCTCTACCTCTCTGAGGGCACGGTCAAGCGGCGCATCGGCGAGATCCTCGCAAAGACGGGCTACGACAACATCCTGCGCCTCGCCGTCCACGCCGTCGCCGAGGGCAGCATCGTCCCCGGCATCAAGGAAGAATAAGGGCGCGGCGTGCGGCGGGGCGGCAAGAGGGGTCTCCCCCCTCGCCGCCCCGCCGCGCGTTTGGGGCAATCGCGCCCGCTACTTGCCGAAGTCGGCGACCACCTCGTCGAACTTGATCTCGCAGGCTTTCTGGTAGTCGTCCTTGACGGTCTTCTCGTCGTTGGGGACGAAGCTGTCCAGGTACGCTTTCGCATCGGCGGAGTCGGGCTCAAGGCCCTCGAGGGTCACCCGGACACAGCCCGCCTCGCCCACGTCAGACAAGAGCTCGTAGCTCGCATCGCCGCTCTTTTCGGCCTTTTTTGCCACGAGCCAGGTACGGCCGTTGCGCGAGACGGTCCCCGCGTCCTCGGCGGTGCCGTTCGAGACCCATCCGTTGAGGAGCTCGTCTGCCTTCCTGTCCATAAACGAAGGCAACTATGCCGACGTGCTGAGCAACGGCGCGGCGGGCGACGGCGCGGCGGACGGCAAGAAGCCCGCGGGCCCCGAGACCCACGGCGGGTTCTTCGGCCTCGGCGATCCCAACGACGCCTTCGCGCAGTACTTCGTCGGCCAGAGCTATCTCAAGTCGCTCACCGGCCCCGGCGACTACCTGGCCATCCACAACGTGACCTTCGAGCCGGGCTGCCGCAACAGCTGGCACATCCACCACGCGAGCAAGGGCGGCGGCCAGGTTCTTATCTGCGTCGACGGCGAAGGCTGGTACCAAGAGGAGGGCAAGCCCGCCCGGCGCCTGCGCCCCGGCGACGTCGTCGAGATCCCCGCGAACGTCAAGCACTGGCACGGTGCCGCGGCCGGCTCCTGGTTCAGTCACCTCGCCTTCGAGTACCCCGGCGAGAACTGCTCCAACGAGTGGCTCGAGCCCTTCGATGACGAGCACTACAACGCGTTGGAGGCATAGCGATGGACAAGAAGATGCTCGTTGTCTATTACAGCTGGTCAAACGGCAATACCGAGAAAATCGCCGAGCAGCTCGCAGACGCCTGCGGTGCCGATATCTGCCGTATCGAGACCATAGAGCCCTATCCGAGCGACTACGACGAGACCGTCGAGCAGGGCCATCGCGAGGTCGACGCGGGCTACGAGCCCGCGATCGAAGCGCTCGAGTTCGACCCGAGCGGCTACGACGTCATCGCGGTAGGCACGCCCACCTGGTGGTACACCATGGCGCCGGCGGTCAAGACGTTCATGGGCAGCGTCGATTGGGCGGGCAAGACCATCGTCGCCTTGCGACCAACGGCGGCTGGGAGGGCTCTACCCTTGACGATATCGAAAGCGCCGCCGCAGGAGCGACCGCAGGTCCAAGCCTCGCGATCCAGTTCGACTCGACGGGCGGAAGCCGTCAGATCACGCCTCAGCAGCAGGTGGACAACTGGATCGAGCGCGTTCAAACGCTGTAGCAAGCGCTGTAAGACAAGCCGCCGGCCTTTGGGAAAGCAGCAACCCCAAAGGCCGGTTTTTATATAGCTCCTTTTCTCCCGTCACTTGCCCTCATCGAATCGGCCACGATCAAAGAGCTTCAATACCCGACCGCAGCGACTCATTGACCAGCTTGTTTGCATTTGGGAACGCTCCGTGCGAGCCTCGCACGATTTTCTAAGCGATGCCGATATCGAGCGCATCAAGAAATATGTGCCCCAGGCGCTCTTGAGCGTCGAGCATCTTCGGTCGCACGCCATCAGTCGAGCGCACTCAAGTCGCAACCTCGCTCATGCCCGCAGATCACGCCCGTAGCCTGCAGATAGCTATACGTGATGACCGGCCCCACGAACTTGAACCCGCGGCGCTTGAGATCGGCGGAGACACGGTCGCCAAGTGGGCTCGTGATGTGCTCGGAGCAGTCCTCGATAACGGGCCCGCCGTCCACGAAAGCCCACAGATACGAGTCGAAACTCCCCCATTCGGTTTGCACCCGCATGAACGCCTGCGCATTTGCGATCGCCGCCTCGATCTTGCGCCGGTTGCGCACGATACCGGGATTGGCCATCAACTCGGCGACTTTCGACTCGCCATAGCCTGCCACCACGCGCACGTCAAAGCCATCGAACGCCGCACGGAATGCCTCCCGTTTGTTAAGGATGCTCTCCCACGAAAGTCCCGCCTGGAATCCCTCGAGCACAAGCAGCTCGAAAAGCATGCGATCGTCGTGACAAGGCATGCCCCACTCATAATCGTGATATGCCACATAGAGCGGATTCGTCAAGTTCACCCATCCGCAGCGATGCTGTATCTCAGACATGCGAACCCCCTCCCTAGACAACTGCGATGTTTCGTTCGTACCTCAATCAAGCAGCCATTTCCAAGCTGGTCCACGATTTCTATCGCAAATCTTGCAGTGTAGCTTTGCAAGATTTGCCATTTTCGGAGCGCGCAAGCGCTTCTCATCATTTCGCGCGCCGCAAAGACGGCACGCGGCACTTGAATAAACCGTGACGGTTGCAAAAAGCGTAGATCATTCTCGAACCCACAATATGGAATCGCGTCTGCGCATCCTGCTCGGGGTAGAGCTTACAGGCAGGACGCGTCCGGATTCGTTGAGCTCATTGTGAGACAGCCCATCGCAAAGGACCGCTTACGCACCGTAGAGTCGCGCGCGGCGCAGCCCACCGCGCCATCTGTAGTCCCGCGCAACCAGGCGTTGCTAGGACCGCGGCGGCGGCCGCGCTACGATTAGGCCACCGGATGACGAAAAGGGACAGTCCCTTTTCGTCATCCCGCGTGACAATCGAGAACCACGGCGCTTCTTTCGAAATTAGTTCGAACTTTTACTTACATGTTTTCCTGTAGGTAAAAGTTCGAACCATTTACAAAACCGCAGGTCGCTGGAAAGAAGACCTCCTCGCGGGCCTCTTTACCTACACAAATACATGTAAGTAAATCTTTTAATCAAATCAGACAACCCCGCGCTCATTATGAAAATAACGGGGAAACGAACGCCCCTCTCCCGAACGGTATTAACCTAGAGCAGAAATTTCCATATAGCTGAAATCCGAGAACGATTCGGCTGAGCGAACCGGAGGTAAGGGCACATGTACGATACGAGCACCATTGACCTCGAAGACGCCATGACGTTCATCGAGAGCGCGCCGGCGAACATCTTCTTCAAGGACGCCGAGTGCAAGCATCGCTTCGTCACCGAGCTGTGCAATTTCCTCAACGGCGGCGAGGAGCACAGTATCCTCGGCAAAACCGACCTCGAGGTTCAGACGAACCCCGAGCTGGCCAAGTTTTATTTCGAAGACGACCTCAAGATCCTCAAGACCGGCGAGGGCAGCGAGTACGTCAGCGATTTCTCGACCCCCGAGTTCCCGGCGTTCTTCGAGATCAAGAAATCGGCGGTCTTCAAAAACGGCGAGGTCATAGGGATCATCGGCGTCATCAACGACGTCACCAAACGAGTCGTGCTCGAGCGCCAGCTCGAGGAGCTCTCGTTCCGCGACAAGCTCACGGGCCTGTACAACCGCAACTACCTCGAGTCGCGCAAGAAGCTCAACCGGCACAACGATGACCATCCGCGCAGCCTGATCATGGCGGATTGCAACTACCTCAAGACCGTCAACGACACGCGCGGACACGAGTGGGGCGACATGCTCCTGCGCCGGGCCGCAGCCGTCATTCAAGACGCGGCGCCCGAAGGCTGCGTCCCCATACGCTTGGGCGGCGACGAGTTCTTGCTCTTCTGCCCCGGAATCGACGCGGACGGCGCGCGCGAGCTCATCGATCGAATCAAGGCTGCCTGCCGCGAGAACAGCGACGAGTCCATCACGCTCGATATAGCCCTCGGGTCCTTCACTGACAACGGGGAGCTTCCCTTCGAAGATGCACTCCGCCGGGCGGACAGGGCGATGTACGAGGACAAGCGCCTCCGCCACGACACCCTTAAATGACGAAAAGGGACAGTCCCTTTTCGTCATTCCGCAGGTAGAAGGGTTGTACACTACGGATGCAGGTACTGACCATGCGCACGGGTCTTCGGCCCGCGCTGGATGGCGAACTCGGGGCAGCTGTGGTGGCAGCGCAGGCATGCGGCGCACTTCTCCGTCGTCCAAACGGGACGGTCATCCTGCATCTGGATCGCGCCAACGGGGCATTCGCGCGCGCAAAGCCCGCAGCCGATGCACTCCTCCCCCACCGTGAACTCGTCCGTGCGGCGCAACGAGTTCTCGTAGACCCTGCCGTAGATGCCGCCCGCGAAGCCGGGAGAAGGAATACCGGCGTGCCAACCCGTCGCCCGTGAGTCGATCAACTCTCGAATCTTCCGGATCCGCCTATCCGCCACCTCGTTGCGCCGCGCGACCTTCTGCGCGTCCGAGACGTCGAACATCGGCGTCCACGTGTCGGGCATTCGGACGCCGAACGCTCCATCGATGCGAAGACTGTCTTTGACCAGCAGTTTATTCGCAGAGCTGACCACGGCGCCGATTGTGGTCCCGTAGGTCGCGACGTAGAACACGTACGGCTGCGCGCCCTCGCCGCCCTCCCAGGTAAAGCTCGCAGACTCCAGGAACTCACGCACAAGGCTCGGCAGCGACCAGCAGTACGTGGGCGAACAGATGCCCAGTCGCCCGTCTTCCCGCTGCCGCGCGCGATGCCCTCGACGACGTGCCGCGTGTTGCCCGTCGCGCTGAAGTAAACGATCATCAAGCTTCCTCTCTAAATGACGAAAAGGGACAGTCCCTTCTCATCATTTTTCTCATGATGACGAAAAGGGACTGTCCCTTTTCGTCATCCGGCGGAGAATCGTCGCGCTGGCGGGATTCGTTCAGACGACAAAGCCGCGACGGAATGATACTTAAACCCTTATTGGCCTCGGCCAAGAGGCACATCACGGACCGCGCTTCACGCCATACAAGGGTCTCGCTCGCTCACGCGATATTTCTCGTGGCACTGGCCCTTGTTTGCGTGCTCGCCCCTTCCGTCGCACAGGCGGCCGAATCCAGCGCCGGAGCCGACACCGGAACCGGAGCCGTTCCGAAGACCGTCCGCGTCGGCTACTACGAGCGCACCGACTTCCAGGAGGGCGCAGCGGCCGGCTAGCCGAAGACCGGCTTCGGCTACGAGTACCTCCAGCGCGTCGCGTCCTACGCCAACTGGCGCTACGAATACGTCTACGGCGACTGGACGGACCTCTATGCCCAGTTGCAGGACGGCAGAATCGATGTCCTAGCGGGCGTAGCTGCCACGGACGAGCACAAGTAGCAGGCGCTCTTCCCGCAGCTCAGCATGCTCGACGAGACCTACTACATCTATACCGGCTACACGAACGACAGAATCGACGACACCCCAGCGTCCCTCGCCGGAAAGAAGCTCGGTGTCGTCGACCCCTCGAACTCCAAGGCGACCCTCGACGCCTGGATCGCCGAGCAGGGCCTGGACACCCAGGCCATCGGCTACCCGACCTTCGACGACATGTACGCCGCCTACACGACCGGGCGCATCGACGCGCTCGTGAGCTCGGAAAACATCGCCGAGGGCGTCGCCAGCATCTATCCCGCCCAGATCGTGGGCCGGCGCCCCTACTACCTTGCCGTCGCCAAGGGCCGCGACGATCTCCTTGCCAACGTGAACAGCGCGCAGGAGATCATGAACAACCAGGGCAAGGTGTTCCTCGACAGCCTTCGGAGCCGCTGCTCCGCGAACAGCGCCGTGAACGACTTCATGAGCGCCGACGAGCACGAGTGGACGCAGATGCACTCCTCGATAACCGTCGGATACCTCGACGATTACCTGCCGTATTGCAGCAAGGACGCGAACGGCGAGCCGACGGGCCTCATGACGGACGTGCTCACAGCGACGATCCAGGGACTGCCCGGCAACTGGAGCCCGAAGGTCGAGTACCGCTGCTCCGACGACCAGGCGGAGCTCTTTGCCGCGCTCGCCGACGGCCAGTCCTACGACGGCAGCATCGAGACCGTCGCGGTAAACAGGCACAACCTCCTGCAGCGGGCCTACACAGAGGAGGTCTTCCCGGACGCGCGCGTCCTCGAGTACGAGAGCATCGACGAGTGCATCGGCGCGGTCGAGAAGGGCGAGGCGCAGGGAACCATCGTCAACGGCCTGCGCGCAGGCGCTCTCCTCGAGTCGCGCGTCGGGCTCTACCGCGTGCAGCTGCCCCTCACCGACGACCGCTGCTTCGGCGTCGCGCCGGGCAACGGCATGCTGCTGCGGCTGCTCAACCGCGGGCTTGGCATCATCGGCGAGGACTACGGCACGAACGCGTCGTACAACTACACCAAGGGCCTCTTCACGTACACGACGCTGGACTTCGTGTGCGATCATTGGGCGATCCTCGCGCTTCTGGCCCTTGCCGTCGTGCTGGCGATAATCGCCTCCGTTGCCGCGCACTTCCGCCGCCTGCGCCGCGCGAACGAACGGGAGGCCGAGCAGAACCGCCTGCTGGCGGACGCGCTCTCGCAGGCCGAGCGGGCCGACCACCTGAAGGACGAGCTGCTCACCAACCTCTCGCACGACATCCGCACGCCGCTGAACGGCATCCTCGGCGCACTCGAGGTCAACCGCCGAAGCGACGACGCCGAGCTCATCGAGCGCAACACGCTCAAGGCGCGCGACGCCGCGCAGAACCTGCTCGGGATGGTCGACGACCTGCTCGAGATGAGCGCGCTCAGGAGCGGCGACGTCGAGCTCCGCAGGGAGCCTTTCTGCCCTGCGCAGATCTTCCGCTCGGCCGAGGAGAACGCCTCCGGGCGGGCGCAGGCCGCGCGGCTGAACCTGAACGCGAGCCTAGCGCCCGAGCTCGAGAAAACCTATCTGGGCAGCCCATCGTTCATGCGGCAGATCGTCGTGAACGTGCTGGACAACGCTGTGCGCTACAACGTAGCCGGCGGGGGCGTGCAGCTGACGGCCGGGTATCGCGAGGAGGCCGCGGAGGCCGGAGTCGCGGGCACGCCCTTCTTGACGCTCGCCGTGGCGGTCAACGGCCGGGGCATGGACCCCGAGCAGCTGGCGAGGCTCTTTGAGCCCTTTGCGCAGGAAGAAAACGACGTCCGCTCCGTCTACCCCGGCTCCGGCCTGGGGATGTCCATCACGAAAGCGCTGGTGGACCTCATGGGCGGAAGCATCGGCGTCACGAGCGAGCCCGGCCGCGGCACCGTGGTCGAGGCGGCGATTCCCCTGACGCCTGCTGGGGACGAGAAAGGCAAGGCGGGAAGCGACGCGCCCAGGACCAGGGCCGCCGGCACCGGAGCAACCTCCCCCGTCGCAGCCGGCGCGCCCGCCGAGGCCCCTCTTTCCCACGAAATGACGAAAAGGGACAGTCCCTTCTCATCATTTTTCTCATGATGACGAAAAGGGACTGTCCCTTTTCGTCATGCGGCGAGGTTGGCGGCCTTGTGGTCCTTCGCGTGGTCCATCCAGTGACCAAAGCGATAGTAGAAGATGAACGCGATGCCCGTGGTGACCCACGTGATGGGATAGCTGAGCATGGCCATGTGCAGCGTGTGGTCGAGCGGCACAATGGCAAGCTGCCAGACGATGCGCAGCAGGCACGATCCAGTGAGCACGATAAGCATGGGGCGCAGGCTCTCCCCCGCCCCACGGATGGTGCCCGCGATGTTGTCGTAGAGCGAGTAGACCACGTAGAAGGGGCCCACGTACCACATGACCTGAGCCGTGAGCTCGGCGATCTGCGCATCATCGATGAAGAAGCCAGCCAGGGCGCGCACGTTGGCGAGAAGCACCACAGACAGCGATCCCACCACCAGGGCCGTGAGGCACAGGGCCGCCCTGAGGCCGCGGCGCATGCGCTCGTAGTTTCTCGCGCCAAAGTTCTGCGCGCTGAAGGTGGTCACGGCCACGCCAAGCGCCTCGGAGACCATCCAGATGATGGCGTCGATGCGCCCGCACAGGCCGAACGCCGTGACAACGGTGGAGCCGAACGAGTTGATGGTCGACTGCGTGATGATGTTGGAGACGGAGTAGCACGACGCCTGGAGCCCCAGGGGCAGGCCCGTGCGAATCATCACGCGGCAGATGCCGGGGTCGATGCCCAGCCGGCGCAGGTCGAGCTTCCACGGCCCCTCGACGTGCGTGAGCCGCACGAGCGTGACGACGCAGCCCCACACGAGCGAAAGCGCCGTGGCCAGCCCCGCGCCCGTCGCCTCCATGTGAAAGCCAGCGACGAAGGTGAGGTCGAGCACGATGTTCACCACACAGGTGGATGCGACGATGATCGACGGCGAGCGGGTGTCCCCCACCGAGCGCTGCACGGCGGAGCCCGTGTTGTAGACGATGGAGAAGACCATCGCCCCGAAGTAGAGGCGCACGAAGGCGAGCGACTCGCCCATGAGGTCTGTCGGCGTGCCCATGAGCGTGAGGATGGGGCCCGCGAGCAGGCTCCCCAACACGGAGACGGCAAGGCCGCCCACAAGCGCGATGGTCATCGCCGTGTGGACCGAGGCGCGCAGGCGCTCGTCGTCACGCGCGCCAAAGTACTGGCTGCACACCACGGCAAAGCCCGTACCCATGCCAACCGAGAAGCCCACGGCTAGGTCCACGAGCGGTGCGGTAGCCTGGATTCCACCGAGCGCCGCCTTACCCGCAAACTGACCCACCACAAAGGTGTTTACCAGCGAGTACGCCTCCTGGAAGAAGGACGAGAAGAACACGGGCACGCACAGCAGCAGAAGCTGCCTGTCTATTCTCCCCTCGGTGACATCCAGAGAACCAGACCAGCGGCGTCTCGCCATGAAGCCCCCATCCATAATGTCTGAGAACGGCAGTAGGCGCCGCGCGATACCGCCGCCTCCCAAGCAGCAGCGCGGTGGGCGTCAAGCGTTTGGCGGGCCCGCGCGCGGCGCGGGCATTGGCCCCAACAAGGCCTGCGGCCAGGGTTCCAAGCGCGGCTAGCTGGGACAATACCCCGTAGGTTATTGTCCCAGCTATGCATTAATATTATATGTCTTGGATCAACGCAGGAAAGACGTCGAACCTTCCTTTGAACCGTTCCCAGCCCCTACCGCTACCTACAAGCAGCACAACGAAATGGGGGTGGTAGTCCCCACGGACAACCACCCCCATATACAAGTAGTTAAGTCTCATTCTCACCCGAACGCACGTTAATCTTCAGCGCTCGCCTTACGCCCGAATACACAGCATGTCTCACAACGAAGTAGAGAGGGACGAGTAAGAGAAGTCCAGGCAGCATGTTTATAAATAAATACTGTGCGACTGAGATTGCCTCATACATGGTGCCCCCATTGAATTCGAAAGGACCGATTACCCGACTGGGCCGCCCTTGATATAGCCGCTGCCATCAGACCAGAACTCCGCATAGAAGTGACGGGCAGCGCTAAGGATGTTCCGTGGCCAGTAGATTGAACATGAATACGTAACACAAAGCGTTTTTCCGCTATCAGTAATCGTCCACGTCGGCGTACACCACTGCACCGTCTGACCGGTACTCACTTGAATATTTGCGCTATAGCATTTGTCGATGTTTCCGTTACTGTAAGCGGTTCAACGGTAGAACTCAGCTCAGACGCCAAACTCAAATCCGGCTTCATCAATAGTGAAAGCACGCCGCCTCCGGCAGCGCCAACAAAAAGCTCGCCTGGAAATACAATGCGTTCGGTCCGAATACATGACATCCTCCTCACGCAAACATATCATCGGCAAATAGTGAGCTTTCTCCTTTCCTGACGTCATGAATTGGGACTCGTCGTAAATTAAAGGGATAGATATCCAATTCGTCTCTTAATCAGAGCAGCATCCGATAAATGGTTAAATTTAGGGGATAAGTGGCAGCGGCTCTTCCGGCAGCGGCTCTTCCAATTATCAGAAAAGCCGCCGAGGAGCATTCGTCCTCGGCGGCAAAATGGCGCAGATATGTGCGAAATCCTCTTACAGCTCCACGAGCTCGCCGGTCTCGGCGGCGCGCTTCACGGCGTTGAGGGCGCGCAGCGTCTTGACGTTGTCGGCAGGCGTCACGACCGGGGCCTCCTCGCCACGGACGACGCGCACGAAGTGCTTGAGCTGCATCTTGTGCGGAAGTGCCGGGTCAACGGCGGGCACGTCCATCTTCAGCGGCTTGTGCCAGCTGGAGGCGCCGTCGTAGCTCATGACCTGCAGGCGCGGCAGCGACAGAGCGCCCTTCGTGCCGCCGATGAAGTAGGCGTCGGCGTCGAACGGACGATACTGCGGGTCCTCGCGGGCGCAGGCCTCCCAGTTCCAGGGGCTCGCCGTGGCGTCGGAGATCGTCATCGAGGCAAGCGAGCCGTCGGCAAAGCGCACGTTCACGACGGCGGAGTCCTCCGTCTCGAAGCCGCGCGCGGCGCTCGACTGCATGCCCTGGATGGCAACGGGCTCGCCAAGCAGGTAGCGCAGCAGGTCAACGTCGTGCACGAGGTTCACGAGAATGGGGCCCGCGCCCTTCTTGCGGCGCCACTCAACGTCGAAGTACTCGTCGTTCTTGTAGATCATGTAGTGGAAGCTCGAGACGGTCAGACGGCCCAGCTCGCCGGACTCGATGATCTCCTTGGCCTTCTTCACGAACGGGTTGTGGCGGCGGTGCTGGCCCACGAGCACGGGCACGCCGGCGGCCTCGGCCTCGGCGGCGAACTTCTCGGCATCCTCGAGGTCGTCGGAGATGGGCTTCTCCACGAGCGGCACGATGTTGCGGGCGATGGCCTCGCGGGCAACGCCCAGGTGCAGGCCGTTGGGCGTGGCGATGATGACGGCCTCGGGCTTGACCTCGTCCATCATCTGCGCGGCGTCGGTGAAGAACGACACGCCGGCGGCGCCTGCCGTGGCACGGGCGCCCTCGAACGCGTCGGCGATGGCGACGAGCTCGGCCTCGGGCTCCTCGGTGACGAAGCGGATGTGGTTGCGGCCCATGGCGCCAGCGCCGATGACCGCGATGCGAACGGGAGCCTTCTCGTTCATGTTGGTTCCTCTCTGAGACATGGGGGCGGGCTCGGCCGCCCCACCTTCGTATGCGAACGGCACGCCAAGGCCGCCGCCCGCCTGCTGGTTGATGGCCGGCCGAGGGGCTATCGGCCGGCCGAGAAGGGTAAGGGGCCCGCGCCCGGGGAGTGTGAGCGGGGCCACCCGGAGGGTGCTACTTGGCGGCCTTCCTGCCGTCGGCGACCATCATGTAGACGGTGAGCGCAACGGCGATGGCGGCAATCACGATGGCGCCATAGAAGGACTGCTGGTAGGCGGCGCTGCCGGCCTCGGCGTGGTAGAGCACGGCCGTGATGGGCTGACTGATCCACGTGGACGCGGCGTAGCCCAGGAACATGATCCCGTAGTTGACGCCCAGGTTGGACGTGCCGAACGCGCCGCCCGTGAGCGGCGGGTAGATGACGAGCAGCGCGCCAAAGCTGAAGCCGAGAAGGGCGAGGGCCACGAAGAACATCGGCTGCGAGAAGCTCATGGACATGATCACGAGCGCAATGATGGTCACGACGAGGCTCACGAGCAACGACTTGTACGTGCCAAGCTTGTCGATGATCTGACCAAACGACAGGCGACCGACGAGGTTCGCGCACGTGTTGACCGTCACGACCACGCCGCCGAGAGCCACGGCCGCGGAGCTCGCGGGATCATCGAACAACTGGACGGCGGCGATGGAGGCAACCTTGCCCACGAGCAGCGTGCCGGCGGTGGCGGCAAAGGCAAACGTCACGATGAGAACCCAGAAGCGCGGGGTGCGAACCATCTCGGCGGGCGTGAGGTCACCGAACGTGCCCGCGTGGGCACCGGCGGCGGGGGCCACGTAGCCCTGCGGAAGCCAGCCGGCCTCGGGGGCCTTGAGGAACAGCGCGGAGGCGAGGATCGTCACGAAGAAGATGACGCCAAGGGCCTTGAGCGCGCCGAAGATGCCGAGACTCGGGATGAGCAGCGACGCGAGCACGGGAGAGAGCACGGCGGGGCCGGCCGTGGAGGCGGCCAGGGTGATGCCGGAGGCAAGACCCTTCTTGTCGATGAACCACTTCTGGCCCGTCGTGAGCGCCGGGTTATAGCCCAGACCGTTGCCGATGGCGGCAATCACGGAGAAGTACAGGTAGAACTGTCAGGGCTCGGTCACGGTGCCGGACAGGAACCAACCGGCGCCATAGCACACGGCCGCGGCGATGACGACGTTGCGCGGGCCGATCTTGTCGGAGATGCGGCCGGCAAAGATGCCCGTGACGGCCATGATCGTCTGGAAGACGGGAAACGCCCAGGTGAGCGCACCGGACCAGTCGGGATAGACGGCGAGCAGGTTCTTGCTCACCACGGAGTACAGGGCGATGGAGCTGATGAAGAACATCGTGACGCAGGCGGCCGTGAGAACGACGCCGCGTCCCTTGTTGGAATTCTCGGAAGCCATTGGTCTCTTTCCAGTCGTTGACAAGCAGCAAAGGAGACAAGGGGAGACAAGGGGACTGTCCCTTTGTCTCCTACTGGTCGGTCGGGGTCTTGACGCCGGCCTCGTCGGTCCACAGGGAGACGCCCTTGTTCTTGAGGTAGTTCTCCGCGTAGGCACGACGGCCGCCGGGCTTGGCGGTGAGGTCGCCCATCATGTTGGAGAAGCCTCCGTCGACCATGATCTCGGCGCCGGTGGTGAAGTCGGAACGCGTGGACGCCAGGAACATGACGGCGTTGGCTATGTCGGTGACCTCGCCGATGCGACGCGTGGCGATAAGGCGGCTGCGGCTGCGCTCGACCTCGGGGTCGGAGTAGAAGTTGGCGCTCATCGGGGTCTTGACGAAGCAGGGGCACACGCAGTTGGAGCGCACGCCGTAGGGGCCCCACTCGGCGGCCATCATCTTGGACATCATGTTGACGCCGGCCTTCGTGGAGCTGTAGACGCCGGAGAAGGTCTCGGGCTGGTAGGAGGCAGCGGTCGAGATGTGCACGAGGCGACCGGCCCCCTGCCTGATCATCTCGCGGCCGAAGCGCTGCGACGCGATGAAGGTGCCGGTGAGGTTGACCTTGATGACGGCCTCCCAGTCGGACAGCGGCAGGTCCTCCATGGGCGAGAAGCGCAGGATGCCCGCAGTGTTGACGAGCGCGTCGACGCGGCCGAAGTCGCGGATGGTCGCGTCGACGGCCGCCTGGACCTCCTCCTCGTTGGTGGCGTCCATGCGGTAGCCCTCGGCGTGGATGCCAAACTCGTCGGACAGTCCTGCGGCCGCGGTCCTGACCTTCTCCTCATCGAGGTCCAGCAGGACGACGTTCGCGCCGTTACGGGCGAACTCACGGCAGATCTCGACGCCCATGCCGCCAAGGGCACCGGTCACGGCGCAGACCTCCCCCTCAAGATTGAGCCAGTTATTCATTTCCATCCCTCCGATTGGCTCCAATATGCGAGTCGAAGGCTAATGCAGCGCCAGCCGCCTGAGAATTACCGATGTTTTGGTATGGTATGAACCACTGGTTAACACTAGACAGGGGGCGAGATGTACGACAGACGTCTCGACGCGATCGTGGCCGCGGCGGAGCTCGGGAGCTTCTCGAAGGCGGCTGAGCGGCTGAGCATCTCGACCCCCGCCCTGGTGAAGCAGGTCACGACCTTCGAGCGCGAGTTCGGCGTCGTCGCGTTCGAGCGCACCCACACCGGCGTCCGACCCACCGCCGCCGGGGCCTCGCTCGTCGAGGACGCCCGCAAGATCATGGGCGAGGTTGCGGCCGCGCTCTGGCGCGCCCGCAACCTGGGTGGCACCGCGTCGGTCCGCCTGGGGGTCTCGCTCATGGCGCCTGGCAGAAACACTCAGGCGCTCTGGCCGCAGGTCCACGAGCTCGTGCCCGACCTACAGCTGGAGATCGTGACCGTGGGCGACCTGTACGACCCCAAGACGACCGTCATGACGCGCCTGGGGGCCGAAGTCGACGTGATCCAGACGAGCTACTCCACCGTCCGCTGGGGTGGCATGTGCCGGCTGCTCCCCCTCTTCTCGACGCCCTTCTCGATAGACGTCCTTCGCACCAGCCCCCTCGCCGAGAGGCGCAGGCTGACCGTCGACGACCTTCGCGGCAGGCGCGTGCGCATGCTGCGCCATGCCAACGACGCCACCGACCACCTGCGGCGCGTTCTCAAGGCAACCGAGGGCATCGAGGTGATGGACGTCCAGAGCTTCGACTTCGCGCTGTTCAACGACGCGGCCGAGTCGGGCGACGTCGTGGTCACGAGCGGCGCCTGGTCGGGCGTACACCCTGGCTTCGTCGGCATCGAGCTCGACTGCGGCATCCGGGTCCCCTGCTTTCTGGCCTACCCGCGCGACCCGACACCGCACGTTAGGCGCTTCGTGGACGCGTTGGCCCAAGTGATCGAGCCCTAGGGCGAGAAGGGCCTCGGCCGGCAGTTCGAGCCCCGTTTGTGTCGGGCCTTTTTCCAAAGCCCTATCTGCCCCGACGAATTCCTCGCACGTGGTATTGTTAGCTCGAACTAACTTCACCAAGGCTAACTTTGCCCTCCAAACAGACCGCTTCCGTTAGCCTTCGCGCGACGATTGGAGCGTCCCATGAAGGGCAACACCCCTTACCTGGTGGTAGACGGACTCAAGAAACACTACGGCGCTGGGGAGGCCCGCGTCCAGGTACTCGACGGCATCACCTGCACCGTGAACCGCGGCGAGGTCTGCGTCATGCTCGGCCCCTCCGGCTCGGGCAAGTCGACCTTCCTGAACCTCATCGGCGGCCTCGAGGGCGCAGACGGCGGCAGCATCGCCGTCGACGGCTGCGACCTCACGACCCTCTCGGCCAGAGACCTCGGCGAGTACCGCCGTCGCGAGCTTGGCTTCGTCTTCCAGTTCTATAACCTCGTGCCAGACCTCACCATCCAGGAGAACATCGAGGTCACCGCGCACCTCTCCAAGAACCCGCTGCCCATGGAGGACCTCCTGCGCTCGCTCGGCCTCTGGGAGCACCGCGACAAGTTCCCCCGCCAGGTCTCCGGCGGCCAGCAGCAGCGCTGCGCCATCGGCCGTGCGCTCGTCAAGAACCCGGGGCTCATCCTGTGCGACGAGCCCACGGGCGCGCTCGACTACAAGACCTCCAAGGAGGTCCTCGAGCTCATGGAGCGCGTGAACCGCGAGTTCGGCTGCACCCTCGTGATCGTGACGCACAACGCCGCCATCGCCAAGATGGCAGACCGCGTGCTGCGCCTTCGCGACGGGCGCCTGGCGTCCGACGAGCTCAACGCCTCCCCCGTGACCGCCTCCGAGCTCGATTGGTAGGCGCGCGATGACTCCCCTGGCAAGGCGACTCCCCCGAGAGCTCAAGCACAACCTTGGCAAGTACCTCGGCATATTCCTGCTCATGTGCGGCTCGATTGCCCTCACGTCGGGCTTTCTTCTCGCCGCACACTCCATCGGCTGCCTCATCGACGGCATGCGCGACGAGTACGCAATCGAGGACGGCCGCGTGACGACCTCCTTCGAGGCGACCGATGCCCAGGCCAAGGCAGCCGAGGACGCCGCGGTGGGCGTAGGAGGCGTCACGCTCTACAAGAACTTCTCGATAGACGCCACCATCAAGAAGCCTGCGGGCGACGACGGCACCAGGCGCACGCTGCGCACCTACGCCCACCGCACCGAGGTTGACCTCGCGTCCTACTGCGAGGGTACGGAACCTCAGGCAGACGACGAGGTCGCCATCGACCGCGTCTTCGCCACGAACAACGACCTCGCCGTGGGCGATACGGTCGAGCTCGAAGGGCGCGCCTACACCATCTGCGGCATCATGACCCAGCCCGACAGCCAGGCGCTCTTCCTCGACAACTCGGACTTCACGGTGAACACCATCACCTTCGGCGTGGCAGAGGTCACGGACGCCGGCTTCGCTGCGCTCGAGGACGCCGGCGGCGCGCCCACCTTCACCTACTCGTTTGTCTTCAATAATCGCGGCCTCTCCGTCGCAGACCGAACCGATGCCGAGAAG
>QAKZ01000074.1 GCA_003150175.1 Coriobacteriia bacterium | reverse complement strand
ATCGCCGCCCAGTCCATCGGCGAGCCGGGCACCCAGCTCACCATGCGTACCATTCACTCCGGCGGCGTCGCGGGCGCCGACGACATCACGCAGGGCCTCCCGACGGTCGCTCGCATGTTCGACGTCGTCGGTAACGTCAACGAGAAGATCCTGGGTCGCGAGGCCGACCTGGCCCCCGTGTCCGGCCTCCTGCGCATCCAGCCCGAGCAGACCGAGTACCTCATCCGCATCCTGGACATCGAGGACCCGACCCGCATCATCGAGGAGTGGCGCGTCCCCGCGTCCGCCCGCTTCATGCCGGGCATCGAGGACGGCGTCGAGGTCCGCGCCGGCGACCAGATCACCCGCGGCTTCGTCAACTTCCGCAAGCTCCGCAAGCTCACCGACATCGAGTCCACGATGCACGTCTTCGTCGACTCTGTTAAGGACGTCTACACGTCGCAGGGCGTCGACCTCGACGACAAGCACATCGAGGTCATCGCGCGCCAGATGCTGCGCCGCGTCCAGGTCACCAACCCGGGCGACTCGCAGTACCTGCTCGGCGAGTACGTCGACCGCTATGTCTTCGCCGAGACGGTGAAGAACATCACCCTGGCCGGCGGCACCCCGCCCGAGGCCGAGCCGGTCATCCTCGGCGCCCTCAAGGTCGCCAGCTCGATCGACTCCTGGCTGTCCAGCGCTTCGTTCATCCGCACCGCTGGCGTCCTCACCGAGGCCGCCATCGAGGGCGACGTCGACCACCTGCTGGACCTCAAGTCCAACGTCATCGTCGGCAAGCAGATCCCGGCCGGCACGGGCCTCGCGGCGTACCACAACGTCGAGATGACCTACCACGGCCAGAAGATCGACGGCCCCACCTCGCCGATGGCCAAGAGCCTTCCCGAGTGGGCCCCCGACGAGCTCAAGGGCATCGAGGAGCAGCTGCCCAAGCAGCTCGACTGGGTCGGCGACGACTACGGCTTCGGCGGCGTCTACTCCAAGAACGGCCGCACCCTCAGCTCCGAGGACGCCAAGCTCTACCTCTTCGACGACCTCGGCGTGTCGCAGCGCTGGACCAACAAGTTCAGCGAGGTCGGCATCGAGACCGTCGGCGACCTCATCGGCAAGACCGAGGACGACCTGCTGCGCATCGACGGCATCGGCGCCAAGGCCATCGAGGAGCTCCGCGACGGCCTCGAGGCCCGCGGCCTGCTCTACATCCTCGAGCCCGAGGACGACGAGGCCGACAGCGAGAATCTTTCTCAGCTGCTCAACATGGTCTTCTCGCCCGATGCGGACGACGTGATGCTCGGCACCGCCGCGCCCTCCAAGCACCACTTCGATGACGACGAGCTCATCGGCGGTTCTGCCGACGAGAAGGACGCCTCCGGCTCCGGCGACGTCATCAACGAGGATCTCGGCAGCCTCGACGACCTTCTTTCCCAGGTCGTCAAGTCCGAGGGTTCTGACGAGGAGTAGCCTCGCGACCTCATAGCACGCTCACGGCGGCCCCGCTTCGGCGGGGCCGCTTTTTTCGTCCGCGGGCTCACCCGGCGACTATCGGGCCGCCCGGCGTCGTTCGCGTAATGCCCGCACCCGGCTCCGCGCTTGCTCCCATCTGCCGCTCGCCGAAGGTTGACGCAGTGTCAATTTCGCTCGTTATATGCTTAGAGCGAATCAGCAGCCGAGGCGATGGGGGAGCCGTGGAGGGTTACAAGGTCATCGAGGTCAAGCAGTCCGTCTTCGCGGACAACGACCGCAAGGCGGACGCGTTGAGGGACCGCCTCCGCCAGAAGGGCCAGCTCCTGGTCAACCTCATGAGCTCTCCCGGTTCCGGAAAGACCACGACGCTCGCGCGCACCATCGAGGCGCTCTCGCCCGAGCTCAAGCTGGCCGTCATGGAGGCCGACATCGACTCCGACGTGGACGCGGCCGCCATCTCCAGGCTCGGCGTGAGGTCCATCCAACTCCATACCGGCGGCATGTGCCACCTCGACGCCGACATGTGCGCACAGGGCCTCGAAGGCCTGGCCGCCGGCGATGCCGACCTCGTCTTCCTTGAGAACGTCGGCAACCTGGTCTGCCCCGCGGAGTTCGACACGGGCGCCTCGGTGAACATCGTCATCCTCTCGGTGCCGGAAGGCGACGACAAGCCGCTCAAGTACCCGTTGATGTTCGAGGTCACAGACCTCGTTCTCGTCAACAAGATCGATGTCGCGCCCTACTTCGACTTCGACCTGGACAAGTGCCGGGCGAACGTGGCCATGCGCAACCCGCGGGTCCGCGTCATCCCCATAAGCGCAAAGACGGGCGAGGGCATCGACGAGTGGGTTTCTTACCTGCGCGAGGCCGTGGCCTCCCAGAAGGCCGGCACCTTCGCCAAAGAAGCCCCCGCGAACAGCTCCGCGGCGCATTACCCGTCCGAGTAAGCAAGCGACATAGAAGGCAGCCGCGCGCCGGATGGGGGTCTGGCCGCGGGGACATAAAGGAGAGGCCCATGACCGTCAACGCGAACGACAACACGATGCGCGGCACGCTCACGGACGAGGAGATCGCCGCCCGCAACGTCATCCCGGCCACGAACCCCGCCGGTGAGCCGCACCGTATCCTCGCGGAGGAGTACATGAGCGAGGTCGACACCTTCACCACGTGGGTGCACGACGACCGTGACGAGCCGGGCCCCGCGGCGGGCGAGCTGCTGAAACCGGGCGTCCTGCGCGAGGCGCACAAGATCTCGGACCGCATCGGCAACAAGACCAAGCCGACCGACCCCGACTACTGGGGCCTCGCCTCCGTCATGACCGAGGAGGAGGCGGCGCTCACCGCGAACATGAAGGTCCGCGTCCCCATGACGCTGCCCGAGCTCGTGAGCGCCTCCGGCCTGCCCGAGGCGCGTGTCCAGGAGCTTCTCGACGATATGGCCGTCAAGGGCATCATCGAGTACAACTGGGAGAACCCGACCCGCACGAAGCAGTATGTCCTGCCGATGTTCGTGCCCGGCTCGGCCGAGTTCACCCTTATGAACCAGAAGCAGCTCGAGGAGCACCCCGAGCTCTCGTCCTTCTTTGAGCGGATGGCGTATTTGCCCCTGACCAAGGTGACCAAGATGGTCCCGCCGGGAGGCGCGGGCATCGGCATGCACGTCATCCCCGTCGAGCGCGCCATCGCGCACGAGAACCAGTCGGCCGACGTCGAGCACATCTCACATTGGCTCAAGAAGTACGACCGCTACGCCGCAGGCTCCTGCTCCTGCCGCCTGGGCGAGCGCGCCCGCGGCGAGGGCAGCCCGGACGACCCGCAGGAATGGTGCATCGGCGTGGGCGACATGGCCGACTACCTCGTCGAGACGGGCAAGGGCCACTTCATCACCTATGACCAGGTCATCGAGACCCTCATCGCCGCCGAGAAGAACGGCTTCGTGCACCAGATCACCAATATCGACGGCGAGGACAAGATCTTCGCCATCTGCAACTGCCAGGTCAACGTCTGCCACGCGCTGCGCACTTCTCAGCTGTTCAACACGCCGAACCTGAGCCGCTCTGCCTACGTTGCCCACGTCGACGAGGCCAAGTGCGTCGCGTGCGGGCGCTGCGTCGAGGTCTGCCCGGCCGGCGCGGCCAAGCTCGGCCAGAAGCTCCCGACCAAGAACAGGCGCGTTGCCTACCCCGTGCAGCCGCTCCCCGACGACAACCACTGGGGCGAGGAGGGCTGGGACTGGGACTACAAGGACCACCATCGCATCGAGTGCCACGAGACCGGCACCGCGCCCTGCAAGGTCGCGTGCCCGGCGCATGTCCCGGTCCAGGGCTACCTGCGCATGGCCGCCGAGGGCCGCTACACCGAGGCGCTCGCGCTGATCAAGCGCGAGAACCCGTTCCCCGCCGTGTGCGGCCGGGTGTGCAACCGCCGCTGCGAGGCCGCCTGCACCCGCGGTACCGTCGACGAGGCCGTGGCCATCGACGAGGTGAAGAAGTTCGTCGCCGAGAAGGACCTCGATGCCCAGACCCGCTACGTGCCCGAGCCGACCATCCCCTCGATGCGCGGCCGCTTCTCTCAGAAGGTCGCCGTCGTGGGCGCCGGCCCGGCGGGCCTCTCGTGCGCCTACTACCTGGCCGAGCTGGGCTATGAGCCCGTCGTCTTCGAGAAGAACCCGCTGCCCGGCGGCATGATGACCTACGGCATCCCCGCCTACAAGCTGTCCAAGCAGGTCGTCGCCGCCGAGATCGACGTGCTGCGCCAGATGGGCGTCCAGATCCGTTGCGGCGTCGAGGTCGGGCGCGACGTGACCCTGGCCGAACTTCGCGAGCAGGGATTCTGCGCGTTCTACCTGGCCGTGGGCGCGCAGGGCGGCCGTATGGCGGGAGTTCCCGGCGAGGACGCGGCGGGCGTCGACACCGCGGTCGACTTCCTGCGCCGCGCGCTCGAGGACCCGGACCACGAGGTCCGCGGGACTACGGTGGTCGTCGGCGGCGGCAACGTCGCCATCGACGCGGCGCGCGTCTCGGCCCGCTGCGGCGCCTCCGAGGTGCACATGGTCTGCCTCGAGCAGCCCGGCGAGATGCCCGCCCTGCCCGAGGAGATCGCGGAGGCCAAGGAAGATGGCGTGAAGATCCGCTGCGGGTGGGGCCCCGAGTCCATCGAGGTCGACGACGGGCGCATCCGCGGCGTCTCGTTCAAGCGCTGCACCCGCGTGTTCGACGAGTCCGGGCGCTTCTCGCCGGTATACGAAGAGTCGGACACGATGTTCGTGCCCTGCGACAACGTGGTCCTCTCCATCGGCCAGAGCATCGAGTGGGGAGACCTGCTGGACGGCTCGCGCGTCGAGCTCGGGCGCGGCAGCGCGGCGGTCGCAAACCCGCAGACCTACCAGACCGCGGAGCCCGACGTCTTTGTCGGCGGCGACGACTTCACGGGCCCGAAGTTCGTCATCGACGCCATCGCCGCGGGGCATGAGGCGGCCGTCAGCATCCACCGCTACGCGCAGAAGGCGTCTTTGACCATCGGGCGCAACCAGCGCCACTACGTCGAGCTGGACAAGTCCGACGTGGTCGTGGACCCGAGCGGCTACGACCACGCGGGGCGCCAGCAGCCGAAGGTCGACCACGTCGCGCATGTGCTGCATGACTGGACCGACACCCGCCACACCTTCACCGAGGACCAGGTCAAGACCGAGTGCGCCCGCTGCCTCAAGTGCGGCGCGTCGATCGTGGACGCGAACCGCTGCATCGGCTGCGGCCTGTGCACCACGCGCTGCGAGTTCGACGCGATCCACCTGCGCCGCGACAACCCCGAGTGCTCCACGATGGTCCCCAGCGAGGACAAGATGAAGGCGATCCTGCCGCACGCGGCCAAGCGCGGCATCAAACTGCTGCTCCACGGCAACAAGACCAAGCCGGGAAAGAAGTAAAGGAGCCCCGGGACCGTGCACGAGCTGGGCATCGTCGTTCACCTTATAAAGATGGTCGAGGAGGTGGGGGAGGAGAACTCCCTCACCTCCGTGAGCCGCGTGACGCTCACGCTGGGCGAGGTCTCGGGCGTGGTGCCGCGCTACCTCACCGACTGCTGGCGCTGGGCCGCAGACAAAGAGGACCTTCTGCGCGGAAGCGAGCTCATCGTCGAGGAGGCGCCGGCGACCACGGTCTGCAACGCCTGCGGCAAGACCTACCCGACGGTCGCGCACGGCAAGGTCTGCCCGCACTGCGGCAGCGACGACACCGTGCTGCTCACCGGCGACCAGGTCGAGCTCACGAGCATCGAGGCGTGCTAGGCGCCGGCGGCGACCGGCTGGCCGAGGCCCTTCTTGCCATGCGTCGGCGCGTGTGTGGACTCCGTGTGAAATGGATACGCCCGGCTTCGTGGCGTTTTGACAACTGCTCGGGCACAAGCGTAAAGTTCATCATCGCGTCAATCCGGGGCGGCGGTGCTGCGCGGCCCATGAATATCGTAAATCAGCACGTCGATAGGTATAAGAAGGAGAGAACTTTGCCTACTATCAACCAGCTCGTTCGCAACGGTCGCGTGAGCGTCAAGGCCAAGTCTAAGAACGCAGCCCTGCAGCACAACCCCCAGAAGCGCGGCGTCTGCACCCGCGTCTTCACCACCACGCCCAAGAAGCCGAACTCGGCTCTTCGTAAGGTCGCCCGTGTCCGTCTCGTCAACGGCATCGAGGTCACCGCTTACATCCCCGGCGAGGGCCACAACCTCCAGGAGCACTCCATCGTCCTGATCCGCGGCGGCCGCGTCCGCGACCTGCCTGGTGTGCGTTACAAGATCGTCCGCGGCGCCTACGACTGCGCCGCCGTCCAGAACCGCGCCAAGGCCCGTTCCCGCTACGGCACCAAGCGCCCGAAGTAAGACGACTTACACGCAAACACCCGCTCTTAGTTCTTAAGGAGATATCACATGCCGCGTCGTGCAGCAGCTAACCGCCGTGAGGTCCAGCCTGACGCCGTCTACAACAACCGTCTCGTGACCCAGCTCATCAACAAGGTCCTCCTCGATGGCAAGAAGGCCACCGCCGAGCGCATCGTCTACGGCGCCTTCAACCTCGTCGCCGAGAAGTCCGGCGAGGACCCGCTGGCCGTCTTCAAGAAGGCCATGGACAACATCCGCCCGACCCTCGAGGTCAAGCCGAAGCGTGTCGGCGGCGCCACCTACCAGGTGCCGATGGAGGTCAACTCCCGTCG
>QAKZ01000066.1 GCA_003150175.1 Coriobacteriia bacterium | reverse complement strand
CCAGCCGCAGTCCTCGCAGTAGAAGACCGGGATGCGGTGGCCCCACCACAGCTGGCGAGAGATGCACCAGTCCTTGAGGTTGTCCATCCAGGTGAGGTAAGTGTCGGTCCAACGGGCCGGGTGGAACTTGATCTCGCCGTTCTTGACGACCTCGGTGGCGCGCTCCTTGAGCTTGTCCACGGCAACGAACCACTGCTCAGAGAGCCAGGGCTCGAGCGCGGAGTCGCAGCGGTAGCAGTGCATGACGGAGTGGTCGAGCTCCTCGATGTGGTCAAGAAGCCCGTGCTCGTCGAACCACTTGACGATGGCCTCGCGGCACTCGTCGCGGTTCATGCCGGAGAACTCGCCGTAGCCGTCCACGACGACCGCATGCTCGTCGAAGATGTTGATCTGCGGCAGGTCGTGGGCCTGGCCCATGGCGTAGTCGTTGGGGTCGTGCGCCGGCGTGACCTTGACGAAGCCGGTGCCGAAGTTGGCATCGACGTGCCAGTCGGAGAAGATCGGGATCTCGCGGTTGACGATGGGCAGCATGACCTTGGCGCCCACGAGCTTGGCCTTGGACTCGTCGGAGGGCGAGACCGCGATACCGGTGTCGCCGAGCATGGTCTCGGGGCGGGTGGTGGCCACGGTCACGTACTCGACGCCGTCGACAGGCTCCACGAGCGGGTAGCGAAGGAACCAGAGGTGGCCCTTCTCGTCATGGTACTCGGCCTCGTCGTCGGAGATGGCGGTGCAGCAGTTGGGGCACCAGTTGACGATGCGCTTGCCGCGGTAGATCAGGCCGTCGTGGTACCAGTCGCAGAAGACCTTGCGGACGGCGCGGTTGAACTCGGGGCTCATGGTGAACTTCTCGTCGCTGAAGTCGACGGAGCAGCCCATGCGCTTGATCTGGTTGACGATGGTGCCGCCGTACTCGTGCGTCCAATCCCAGCAGGCGTCGAGGAACTTGTCGCGGCCGATCTCGAGGCGAGAGATGCCCTCGCTCTTGAGCTTCTTGTCCACCTTGGTCTGCGTGGCGATACCCGCGTGGTCGGTGCCGAGGATCCAGCGGGTCGAGCGGCCGCGCATGCGGTTGAAGCGGATGAAGGTGTCCTGGATGGAGTCGTCCATGGCGTGGCCCATGTGAAGGATGCCCGTGACGTTGGGCGGCGGGATGACGACGGTGCAGTCGCCGACGCCCTTGCTGCGCTGGTAGCAGCCGGCGTCGATCCACTTCTGGATGAGCTCAGGCTCCTTGGATTGCGGGTCGTAGGTCTTGGGCATCTCTTCCACGGTAAATCTCCTCGCGTTGCGCCTCGTGGGCAAACGTCTGTAAAAGCAGGTATAACAACCGTACAGGATACCACGTGCACAGATGGGAATGGACAAATGGGAGAAGCACGGCTCTTCGACGCGCACGTCCACCTCGATTGGCTCGCTGAGCCCGCGCGGGCGGCCGCGGACGCGGGGCGGCTCGGCCTCCGGATGCTCTGCTGCACGGTGTCGCCGAAAGGCTACCAACACACGATATCGCAGCTAAACGGCTTTGACGACGTCCGCGTGGCCGCCGGTATGCACCCGTGGTTCGTAGATGGCGGCACCGATGCGGAGAAGATCGCCTCCGCGATAGAGGGCACGGACTGGGTCGGCGAGGTCGGCCTCGACTTCGGCCGCGCCCACGTCGCCACGAAGAAGGACCAGCTCCGGGTCTTCGAGGCCGTGGCCGAGGCGTGCTCCTACGGCGGAAAGACGATCTCCGTCCACGCGGTGCGCTCTGCGGGCACCTGCCTCGACGTCCTCGATCGCACAGGCGCGCTCGCCTCCTGCCGCTGCATCTTCCATTGGTTCAGCGGGACCTCCGAGGAGCTCGTCCGAGCCCGGGAGGCGGGCTGCTGGTTCTCCGTCGGCGAGCGTATGCTGGCCACCCGACGCGGCCGTGAATACGCAAGGCAGGTGCCGACCGACCGTCTCCTGCTCGAGACCGACCTGCCGGAGCACGAGGGAGACGCGACCTGCGCGGCGAACATAGCCGCCTCGCTCGACCGCGCCGCCCAGACCCTGCAGGCGCTTCGGCCCGGCTGGGACCCCCGGTCCGCGAGGCTTTTCTGAGCCGAGACCGAGGGAGAACGATGCGGCTCGCCATAAAGACGGGCGTCAGGGGCTTCTCTCCTCATCCACCGGGACACGCGGCGCCCCCTGCAAGGATCACGCCGCAACCGAGCCGGCCTTGCGAAGGTGAGCGAAATGCAAGACGGCGCGAAGCCCAAAAAGGTATAGTTTTATGTTGTCGTGACCGCCAGAGCAAAGCAAAGGGCATAGACGTTGATCAAGCACCTGAGAATGCCTCTACACAAGAACACGGAGAACCAGAGCGCCCCTTTGGGCGCGACCATGCTCTCGACGTCCTCCACCGGCCTTGACTTGCCGCTGAACGACGTCGTCATCGTGTTCGCCTGCAGCGAGAGCTTCGTCCCGTACCTCTCGGTCGCCACTCAGTCGATCGTCGACAACGCGAGCCCCAGCCGCCGCTACGACGTCATCGTCCTCACGAGGGATCTCTCCCCCACCAGCATGGTCACGCTCACGCGCCAGACCAAGGAGGCGAACGTCGGCATCGGCTTCCTCGACGTCGACTCTGCGCTCGGCGACATCAAGCTCCCCCACCACGGCCACTTCCGCCCCGAGACCTACTACCGCCTGCTCGCTCCGCAGCTCCTGCCCAACGTGGACAAGGCCATCTACCTCGACTCGGACCTCATCGTGAACGCCGACATCGCGGAGCTCTACGACTACGACGTCGAGGGCTACAAGCTCGGCGCCACCCGCGACGCGGACACGCTCGGCCAGATCGACGGCTACGACGTCTCGGTCGGGCCCTACCTCCACGACGAGCTCGGCATGGACGACCCGCACGACTACTTCCAGGCAGGCGTCCTGCTTATGAACCTCGCCGAGCTCAGGCGCACCGTGACCGCCGAGGAGTTCCTGCGCATCAGCACCGAGCGCATGTGGCGCTGGCTCGACCAAGACGTGCTCAACAAGGTCGTGAACGGCCACTACGTGCGCATCCCCATGAAGTGGAACTACCTCATGGACTGGCAGCACCTGCGCCGCACCCACATCGTCTCTAACGCTGCGCCCGATGTTCGCGCCGAGTACGACGAGGCCCGCCGCGACCCGAGGATCGTCCACTTCGCGGGACCGGACAACCGCCCGTGGCTCTACCCTGACGCCGACGGGGCGGATCTATTTTGGAAGTACGCCCGCCGCTCCCCTTACCTCGAGGAGATCCGCGCGCAGCTCGAGGACTCCCGTGCCACCGCGAAGGGCCTCGCCAAGCGCGTGCAGGTCATCGCCCTCTACAAGGGCATCATGCCCGCCTTCGACAAGACCTGCCCCGGCGGCTCCAAGCGTCGCGCGGCCATCATCAAGGCCTACAACGCCCTCGGTGGACAGAACCTGTAGAGGGTCGCTGCATATCCCTTACCGCTGGGGAGAGGCCCTGGATTTCTCTTCATGCTCAAACAGTCCTGACTCGCACGGGGGCCACATTAAGTGGCCCCCGGCTCATGCGGAACTGCGCCAGAGGCAAAAGCGAGGACCCGGGCCGGTCGGGAGCCTACGCTTGGGCTTTTGCCGCTGATTGACAAAAACGGCTCGGATCTTATGTTTGGCGCAGTTCCGCACGAGCCGGAGTCCACTAAATGTGGACTCCGTGCGAGCAGGACTGTTTGAGAACAAACACAAGATCCGAGCCGCAAACGGTAAAGCCACAAGCAGAAACTTCGACCTAATGCTTCTTCCGCACGATCGTAGGCTGCTGGGAGCCGCCGACGGACTCCTTGGTGACGACGACGCGGGTGACGTCGAGGTCGGAGGGGACGTCGAACATCGTGTCCTGCAGCGTCGACTCGCAGATGGCGCGCAGGCCGCGGGCGCCGGTCTTGCGGGCGAGCGCCTGACGGGCGATCTCGCGCAGGGCGTCGGGCTCGAACTCAAGGTCTACGCCCTCGAGCTCGAAGATGCGCTTATACTGCTTGACCAGCGCGTTCTTGGGCTCGACGAGGATCCTCACGAGATCGTCCTCGGTGAGCTCCTTGGTCGTGGTGATCACGGGCAGACGGCCGACGAACTCGGGGATCATTCCGAACTTGTGCAGGTCCTGGGGCATAACCTCGCTCATGAGGTCGATGGAGTGCTCATCGACCTTGGTCGTGAGCTCGGAGTTGAAGCCGATGCCCTTCTTGCCGATGCGGTCGGCGACGATCTTGTCGAGGCCGACGAACGCGCCGCCGCAGATGAACAGGATGTTCGTCGTGTCGATCTTGATGAGCTCCTGCTGCGGGTGCTTGCGGCCGCCCTGGGGAGGCACGCTTGCGATGGTGCCCTCGAGGATCTTGAGCAGCGACTGCTGCACGCCCTCGCCGGAGACGTCGCGCGTGATCGAGAGGTTCTCGGCCTTACAGGCGATCTTGTCGATCTCGTCGATGTAGACAATGCCGACCTGCGCGCGCTCGACGTCGCCGTCGGCGGCGGTGATGAGCTTGAGCAGGATGTTCTCGACGTCCTCGCCGACATAGCCGGACTCGGTGAGCGAGGTGGCGTCGGCGATGGCGAAGGGCACCTCGAGGAAGCGCGCGAGCGTCTGCGCGAGGAGAGTCTTGCCGGTGCCGGTCGGGCCGAGCAGCAAGATGTTGCTCTTCGCGATCTCGACGTCCTCGGCGGAGGAGTCGACCTCGGCGTTGCCGGAGAGGATGCGGCGGTAGTGGTTGTAGACCGCGACCGACATGGCGCGCTTGGCGCTCTCCTGGCCCATGACATACTGCGAGAGCTCGTCGTAGATCTCGTGAGGGGTCGGTACCTGGCTCATGGGCAGGCTATCGGCGACCTCGAAAGCGCCCTCGTCGTCCGCGGCGCCCTGGCCCATCATGTCCATGCATGCCTGGAGGCACTCGTCGCAGATGCAGACGCCGTCCTGGCCGGCGATAAGCTTGTTCACCTGCGAGCGGGTCTTGTGGCAGAAGGAGCAGCGCATCTCATCGTCGGGGCCGCCATAACCCGGGCCGCCGAAGCCCGGGAAACCGTAACCGCGGTTGTAACCGTCGTTGTTAGAGGGCATCTGCTACTCCTGGGAAGCCGGGTCGTTACGGGAAGAGATGACCTTGTCGACGAGGCCGTACTCGCAGGCCTCTGCGGCGCGCATGTAATTGTCGCGCTCGGTGTCCGCGTTGATGCGGTCGATCGGCTGACCGGTTGCGTCGGCGAGCATCTGGTTGAGCTTCTGGCGGATCCAGCGGGTCTCGTCGGCGACGATCTGGATGTCGGTCTGCTGGCCGGAGACGCCGGAGCTCGGCTGGTGGATGAGGATCATCGAGTTGGGGAGGCTCAGGCGCTTGCCCTTGGCTCCGCAGGCCAGGATGGCCGCGCCCATGGAGGCGGCCATGCCCACGCAGATGGTCGAGACGTCGGGTTTGATGAAGTTCATCGTGTCGATGATGCCGAGGCCCGCGTAGACGTCGCCGCCGGGCGAGTTCACGTAAAGCGAGATGTCCTTATCGGGGTCCTGGCTCTCGAGGAAGAGGAGCTGCGCGATGACGAGGTTCGCGGAGTCGCGGGTGACCTCCTCGCCGAGGAAGACGATGCGGTCGTTGAGCAGTCGGGAGTAGATGTCGAAGCTGCGCTCGCCGCGCGGGGTCTGCTCCACGACATAGGGAATCAGGGGGATGTTCGTCGGGTTGTGCATATACCCTCCTAGAGGTTGTACACGAAGCCCCGAGCGGGCCGGATGCTCGCTCGGGGCTGACAAAGCTGGTGCGGATCGAGCAGGTATGCTACTCGGCGTCGGCCGCCTCGGCCTCGGCAGCGCGCTCGGCCACCTCGTCCTTGACGGTCACCTTGGCGTTCTCGACCAGCCAATCGAGGGCCTTGGTACGCTTGATGGAGTCGCGGATGGCCGGGAGGCGGCCCTCCTTCTTCCACTGCGCGACGGTGGACTTGACGTCCTTGATGCCGGCGCGGGCGAACTCGTTGTCGACGTCCTCATCGGAGGCCTCGAGGCCGAGCTTCTCGGCGACGGCGTCGAGGGCGAGGGACTGACGGGCACGCTCGTCGGCCTGCTCGTGGAGATCGGCGATGAAGTCGTCGGACTTCACTCCGCGGGCGCGCAGGTACATGTCGAGGCTGATGTTCTGGCGCTGGAGCTGGGCCAGGAACTCCTGGGCGAGCTCGTTGAAGATCTCGTTCTTGTAGTTCTCGGGGACCTCATCGAGCTTGACCTGCTTGCCCATGGCCTCGACGACGCGGTCCTCCTTGAGGTCGGGAAGCGTGTGCTTCTTGTCGGCCTCGATCTCCTCCTTGACGGCGGCCTTGAAGGCGTCGACGTCGTCATAGCCGAAGGACTTCTTGACGAGCTCGTCGGAGAGCTCGGGGACGACGGCCTTCTTGATGGCGTTGAGGGTGACCTTGACCTTGAAGTCGTGCGAGAGGGTCTCGCCGTCGTGCTCGTGGCTGTGGGTCCACTCGACGTCCTTGGTCTCGCCCTTCTTCATGCCGACGATGCCGGCCTGGAGCTCAGCGGGGACCTGCTGGCCGTTGAGGAAGACGGTCTTGTTCTCGCCGGCGAGGTGGCCTGCGCCCTGGACGTCCTCGATGGTGACGTTGACGATGTCGCCCTCGGCGACCTCGCGGTCCTCGTCGGTGTCCTCATAGGTGGTCTGGTAAGAGAGGAGCTGCTTGATCTGCCAGTCGACCTCGGCGTCGGTGGCCTCCTCGGGGGGCATGTTGACCTCGGGAGCGTCGTAGCTCTCGAGCTCGACCTGCGGGCGCACCTCGACCTTGACGTTGGCCTTGTACTCGGAGCCCTCGACGAGGAGCTCGGGCTCGTCGCCGAACGAGAGGCGGCCGACAGGGGTGACGTCCATCTCCTCGAGCACGGCGGGCTCGAGGGAGTTGAGGAAGTCATTGGTGGCCTGGGCGATGACGCCCTCCTTGCCCATCATGGCGTCGATGACGGGACGGGGAGCCTTGCCGCGGCGGAAGCCCTGGAACTTGTACTGCTGGGCGATCTGCTTGTAGGTGTTCTTGATGGCGGCATTGACGTCGGAAGCGGCGACGGTGACCTCGGCGGTCAGCGTGTTCTCCTCGCGCTGCGGCTCGGTGACGGTGATGTTCAACGTTCCTCCAGTGTCTCGTGCTCCGGCGGGCCTTCCCCGCCAGCTAGTTCCTATGTTGCTGCGATGGTGCGGGCGAAAGGACTCGAACCTTCACGGAGTCTCCCCCACTGGAACCTAAATCCAGCGCGTCTACCAGTTCCGCCACGCCCGCAGTGGTCGCACAGCCGTCCAATAATAACAAATTACGAGAAAAACCCCAAACGACATGGGATTTGCACAGAGGCGCGCCGCCGTGGCGAGGAGGCCCCCGCGCACGATCGCGCAGGGGCCTCCAAAGACAAGTAGGGCTGGTGCTGATCCGGCGGGCTCAACGAGCCTGCGAAGAGTCTTGCAGGGACTAGCGGGCCTGGGGCAGGTCCTGCAGGGCATATACGTCGAGCGGGCCTTGGCGCAGGGCGCTGATGGCCTGGACGAGCGCCACCGCACCGGACATGGTCGTCGCCATGTCGATGCCGCGGCTCACGGCCTCCGAGCGCAGGACGGCGCCGTCGCCGCGGGAGCGGTGCCCGTGCGGGGTGTTGACCATGAAGCTGATCTTGCCCTCGGCGAGCATGTCCCCGATGTTCGGGCTCGCCTCGGATATCCTCCTGACGACCTCGCAGGGGATGCCGGCGGCCTTGAGAGTCTTTGCCGTGCCGCTCGTGGCCACGAGGTCGTAGCCCAGGTGCAGAAGCGAGAGCGCCACAGGGGCGATGGAGCGCTTGTCGCGGTCGCAGACGCTGAGGAAGACGGTGCCGGACTGCGGGACGTCGTAGTCGATGGCCTCGCGGGTCTTCGCGTAGGCCTTGGGGAAGGTCACGTCAAGGCCCATGACCTCGCCCGTGGACTTCATCTCGGGCCCCAGGGTGACGTCGGCGCCCGGGAAGCGACTCCAAGGCATGACGGCCTCCTTGACGGCGTAGTAGCCGCGATCGGCGTCCTCCGATGGCAGGCCGAGGTCGCGGATCTTCTCGCCGCTCATGATGCGCACGGCGTACTTGGCGAGGCTCACGCCCGTGGCCTTGGACGAGAACGGCACCGTGCGGCTCGCGCGCGGGTTCAGCTCGATGACGAAGACCTGCTCGTCGCGGACGGCGTACTGGACGTTCAAGAGGCCGCGGATGTGGCACGAGAGCGCGAGCTTGCGGGTGGTCTCGCGGATCTTTGCCACGATGGCGTCCGAGAGCGAGAAGGGCGGGAAGCAGCAGGCGGAGTCGCCCGAGTGGATGCCGCACTCCTCAATGTGCTCGAGGACCGCGCCGACGTAGCACTCCTCGTCGTCGCACAGGGCGTCGACGTCGAGCTCGATGGCGTCCTCGAGGAAGGCATCGAGGTAGACCGGGTGGTCAGGGCTCACCTTGGTGGCCTCTCCCATGTACTTCACGAGGTCGTCGTCGTCGTAGACGATGCCCATGCCGCGGCCGCCGAGCACATAGCTCGGGCGGACGAGCAAGGGGTAGCCCACGCGGCGGGCGACGGCCTTGGCGTCGGCCACGGTCTCGGCGGTCGACGAGGGCGGGTAGGCGATCTCGAGCTTATCGAGCAACGCGGCGAAGCGGTCGCGGTCCTCGGCGAGGTCGATGGCCTCCGGCTGCGTGCCCATGATGGGGACGCCCGCGGCCTTCAAGCGCTTGGCGAGATTGATGGGGGTCTGGCCGCCGAGCGTGACGATGACGCCCTCGGGGCGCTCGACCTCGATGATGTTCATCACGTCCTCGAAGGTCAGCGGCTCGAAGTAGAGTCGGTCGGAGGTGTCGTAGTCGGTGGAGACGGTCTCCGGGTTGCAGTTGACCATGACGGTCTCGTAACCCTTGGCCTCCAGGGCGTAGGCCGCGTGGCAGCAGCAGTAGTCGAACTCGATGCCCTGCCCGATGCGGTTGGGGCCGGCCGAGAGAATGACCGCGCGGGGCTTGGTCGCCTCGCGGAACTCCGAGGCACCGCCGCGCTCGTAGGTGAAGTAGTGGTAAGAGGTGCGGCTCGCGAACTCGCCGGCGCAGGTGTCGACCGTCTTGACGAGCGGGCGAACGCCCAGCACCTCGCGGATCGCGCGAACGGTGTCCTCGCGCTGCCCGGTGAGGTGCGCGATCTGCGCATCCGAGAAGCCCATCTGCTTGGCGGCGAGCATGTGCTCGGCGTCAAGGCCGGAAAGCCCCAGCTCGCGGATGCGGCCCTCAGCGGCGACGATATCGGCGATGCGGTGGAGGAACCACTGGTCGATCTTCGTGGCGGCGAAAACCTGCTCGACCGACCAGCCGCGGCGAAGGGCCTCGGCCACGTAGAGGATTCGCTCCGGGGTCGGAGTGGAGACCTTCTGGGCGAAGTTCTCCTCTTCAAAGTCGTCGTTGCCATCCGCGCCGAGGCCGGCGTGACCCTGCTCGAGCGACCTCATGGCCTTCTGCATAGCCTCCTCGAAGGTGGAGCCGATGGCCATAACCTCGCCGACGGCCTTCATGCGGGTGCTCAGGCGGTCGCTCGCGCCCTTGAACTTCTCGAACGCGAAGCGCGGGATCTTGACCACGCAGTAGTCGATGGAGGGCTCGAAGCAGGCGGGCGTGGAGTGCGTGATGTCGTTCTGGATCTCGTCAAGCGTGTAGCCGACGGAAAGAAGCGCCGCCATCTTCGCGATGGGGAAGCCCGTGGCCTTCGAGGCCAGGGCGGAGGAGCGGCTCACGCGGGGGTTCATCTCGATGACGATGACGCGGCCGTCCTCGGGGTTCACCGCGAACTGCACGTTGGAGCCGCCGCAGGCGACGCCGACGCGCTCGAGGATGGCGATGGAATAGTCGCGCAGGCGCTGGAGCTCGTAGTCGTTGAGCGTCTGACAGGGAGCCACGGTGATGGAGTCGCCGGTGTGGACGCCCATCGGGTCGAGGTTCTCGATGGAGCAGACGATGACGCCGTTGCCGG
Organism: Coriobacteriia bacterium; assembly: GCA_003150175.1. GTDB lineage: Bacteria > Actinomycetota > Coriobacteriia > Coriobacteriales > Atopobiaceae > Paratractidigestivibacter. Next base: position 2,476 of record QAKZ01000066.1, on the reverse strand, counting down.
CGACGTCGCGCATGACCTCCATCTCGATCTCTTTCCAGCCCTCAATGGACTGCTCGACGAGGACCTCGGTCTCGGGCGAGAGCGCAAGGCCCTGCTCGCAGATGCGCAGCAGGTCGTCGTGGTCGTAGGCGATGCCGCCGCCGGCGCCGCCCAGGGTGAAGGACGGGCGGATGACCACGGGGTAGCCCCCGAGCTCGTCCACGCAGGCCTCGCACTCGGCGATGGTGTGCGCGATTCCCGACTTGGCAACGTCGAGGCCGATGTCCTTCATGGCCGCGGCGAACAGCTCGCGGTCCTCGCCGGTCTCGATGGAGTCGATGTCGCAGCCGATAACCTCGACGCTGTACTTCTCGAGCACGCCGGCGTGCGCGAGGGCGACGGCGCAGTTGAGGCCGGTCTGGCCGCCCATGTTGGGCAAAAGCGCGTCGGGGCGCTCCTTCTCGATGACCTTGGCGACGGAGTTGGCGGTGATCGGCTCGATGTAGGTGCGGTCGGCGGTCTCCGGGTCGGTCATGATGGTAGCCGGGTTGGAGTTCACGAGGACGACCTCGTAGCCCTCCTGGCGCAGGGCCTTGCAGGCCTGGGTGCCGGAATAATCGAACTCACAGGCCTGGCCGATGACGATGGGGCCGGAGCCGATGATGAGGATCTTCTTGATGTCGGTGCGCTTGGGCATTAGAAGCGCCTCCCCTCGCGGACGTCGATGGCAAGATAGTCGGGCTCGCCGTCCATCAGGCGAGCGAACGCCGCGAAGGCGTAGGTGGAGTCATTGGGGCCGGGCTTCGCCTCGGGGTGGTACTGCATGGAGAAGGCCGGGATGTCAAGGAACTGAATGCCCTCGGGAGTGCCGTCGTTGAGGTTGACGTGAGTCAGGCGCACGCGCCCGCACTCCTTCGTCTGGACAACGGGGGCAATGTGTCGCTCGGACCAGAAGCGAAGGTCGTCCGGGTGGTCGGACACGCCGCCGGAGAGCTCGGGAATGAGGGGCCCGAAGGTCGAGAAGACGGGGCCGTAGTTGTGGTTCTGAGCCGTGATCTCAACCTTACCGGTGAGCAGGTTCATCACCGGCTCGTTGCCGCCGTGGTGGCCGTAGGGGAGCTTCTCGATGGTCGCGCCCGCAGCCATGCTGATGACCTGGTTGCCGAGGCAGATGCCGAAAACAGGCAGCTTGCCCAGGCAGGCGCGGACGGCCTCGACCACAGGGGGCACGGTCTCGGGGTCGCCGGGGCCGTTGGAGAAGAAGATCCCGTCGGGCGCGAGCGCGAGGGCCTCGTCCGCGGGGGTGTCCCACGGCACCAAGGTGACCTCGCAGCCTGCGGCCGCCAGGCGCCGGGCGATGCCCGCCTTCTCGCCGCAGTCGTAGGCGACGACCTTGTGGCGCGCCTCGCCCTTCGCGGGGACGGCGTAGGGCTCGGGTGTGCTCACGTCGGCGACGTAGTTATGGTCGGCGATGGGAGCCGACGCCTTGACGCGCGCGACGAGGCTCGCGGGGTCGAGGTCGACAGTCGAGATCGCCGCCTTCATCGCGCCGCCCTCGCGGATGCGCAAGGTGAGAGCGCGAGTGTCCACGTCCTCGATGGCGACGACGCCGCGCTCGGCGAGGAAGTCGGGAAGCGACTTGACGGACTGCCAGTTGCTCGGCTCATAGCACATGTCGTGCACGATGAGGCCGGCGAGGTGCAGATCGGCGGCCTGCATGTCCTTCTCGTTGATGCCGTAGTTGCCGATCTGCGGATAGGTCAGGGTGACGATCTGGCCCGCATAGGACGGGTCCGAGACGATCTCCTGGTACCCGATCATCGAGGTGTTGAACACCACCTCGCCGAAGGTCTCGCCGCTGGCGCCCGCCGAGCGCCCAAAGAAGTAACTGCCGTCCTCTAGCGCCAGTAGCGCCTGGGGATGCCTGCCGCCGTCGACCAAGAGGTTCAACGCAACACCGTCCTTTCCGTGCGCGCCCATAGGGCCCGCGCGGGCACAAAAAACGGAGCTGGCCGAATGTGGGCATGACTCCGAGAAGGCTCGCGCGAATACGTTGTGGACGCCTTTTCGGTCTCTCGTACCGTCTTAAAGGTCTGATGGACAGTATATCCGCCGCGACGACCGAAACCGTCGCGATTCGCCGACTTAACACACAAGAAACCGCAGGTAGATGCTGCAATTTAGTGTGGTGAGCTTACAGATAGTTAGTGTGGCGCGCTAACAGATTGTAAGAAACCCGTGCACCGTGGCGCTTATGGAGCCGAGCGGCGGCGCGAGAAGAAAAAAGACCCCGGCCGAAGCCGGGGTCCCAAGTCGGGCTCTTTAGCCCAATGATACGGGTGCCCGCTTAGCAGACTCCCTGGGCGAGCATGGCGTCGGCGACCTTCTCGAAGCCGGCGATGTTGGCGCCCATGACGAAGTTGCCCTCGTGGCCGTACTTCTTTGCGGTGTCGTCCACGTTGTGGAACATGCCGCGCATGAGCTGCTCGAGCTTGCC
>QAKZ01000012.1 GCA_003150175.1 Coriobacteriia bacterium | reverse complement strand
CCCGACGGCTTCGTGTTCAACATGTCCGTCGGCTACGACCTCGAGGGCATCAAGAGCCCCAAGGTCGACGCCTACATCGAGGGCATGAAGGACGCCACCAAGACCGAGGTCTGGGGCGAGTGCCTCGCTTGGGCCAAGGAGAACCTCGACCGCTTCGCCAACGTCGACGAGGCCTTCGTCGAGTCCGTGAGCCCGCGCGTCTCCAGCTCCGTGACCGAGTCCACGCTGCATGGCTGCCCGCCCGACGAGATCGAGCGCATCGCCACCTACCTCATCACCGAGAAGGGCCTGAACACCTACATCAAGTGCAACCCGACCCTGCTCGGCTATGACTACGCGCGCACCCGCCTCGACTCCCTCGGCTTCGACTACATCGCCTTCGACGACAAGCACTTCCGCGAGGACCTGCAGTGGGCCGACGCCGTGCCGATGTTCGAGCGCCTGATCAAGCTCACTTCCGAGCGCGGCCTCGCCTTCGGCGTCAAGCTCACGAACACCTTCCCGGTCGACGTCACTCGCAAGGAGCTCCCGAGCGAGGAGATGTACATGAGCGGCCGCTCGCTGTTCCCGCTCACCATCCACCTCGCGCACCGCATCTCCGAGCAGTTCGACGGCAAGCTCCGCATCTCCTACTCCGGCGGCGCGGACGCCCAGAACATCAAGGACATCTACGGCGCGGGCATCTGGCCGATCACCATGGCCACGACCGTCCTCAAGCCCGGCGGCTACGAGCGCTTCAGCCAGATCGCCGGCATCCTGGCCGGCGCCGAGCGCAAGGACGACGTCGACGTCGCAGCCGTCGCCGCCCTCGACGAGGCCGTCGCGGACGCCCACAAGTACCACAAGCCCGTCAAGCCCATCCCGGCCCACAAGATCGACGCCCCGCTGCCGCTGACGAGCTGCTTCACCTCGCCTTGCCGCAACGGCTGCCCGATCGAGCAGGACATCCCCGCCTACCTCGCCGCCGTCGACGAGGGTCGCCTGGACGACGCCCTGGCCATCATCGCCGAGCGCAACGCTCTGCCCTTCATCACCGGCAACCTCTGCCCGCACCCCTGCGGCACCAAGTGCATGCGCGCGTTCTACGAGCCCGAGGGCGCGGCTATCCGCTCCTCCAAGCTCAAGGCCGCCCGCGGCGGCATCGACGCGCTCCTCGCCAAGATCAAGTCCGAGGGCGCCAAGCCCGTGGTCGGCGCGTCCGACCACAAGGTCGCCGTCATCGGCGGCGGTCCCGCCGGCCTGGCCTGCGCGTTCTTCCTGTCCCGCGCCGGCGCCGACGTCACCATTCTCGAGCGCAAGGACACCCTCGGCGGCGTCGCCCGCCACATTATCCCGGCGTTCCGCATCGCCGACGAGGACATCGACCGCGACGTCGAGCTCTGCCTCGCCTTCGGCGCCAAGGCCCAGACCGGCGTCGAGGCCAAGTCCGTGGCCGAGCTCAAGGCCGAGGGCTACACCGACGTCGTCGTCGCCTGCGGCGCATGGGCGCCCGGCCACGTCGGCCTCGAGTACGGCGACGAGATCGACGTCCTCGAGTTCCTCGGCGCGGCAAAGAAGGGCGAGGACCTCTCTTCGCTCGGCACCGATGTCGCCATCGTCGGCGCGGGCAACACCGCCATGGACGCCGCCCGCGTGGCTAAGCGCCTCCCCGGCGTGAAGAACGTCCGCATCGTCTACCGCCGCACCAAGCGCTACATGCCCGCTGACGAGGAGGAGCTGGCCGAGGCTCTCTCCGAGGGCGTCGAGCTCTGCGAGCTCCTGGCCCCCAAGGGCGTGCGCGACGGCGTCCTCACCTGCGAGAAGATGGTCCTGGGCGAGCCCGACGAGTCCGGCCGCCGCAGCCCTGTGGCCACCGGCGAGACCGTCGAGGTCCCGGCCACTGCCGTGATCTGCGCCGTGGGCGAGCACATCGAGGGCGGCGTCTACGAGGCCGCCGGCGTCCAGACCGACCGTCGCGGCCGCCCGGCCGGCGTCGCCACCGGCGTTGAGGGCGTCTGGGCTGCGGGCGACTGCCGCCGCGGGCCTGCCCGCTTCGTCGACGCGATCGCCGACGCGCAGGAGGTCGCCAAGGAGATGCTCGGCGTCGACTTCAGCGCCTACGCCGCCGCCAACGTTCGCTCCGGCCACGAGTCCGACTGCTACGCGCGCAAGGGCGACCTGCGCCTCGGCTGCCCGAAGTGCGCCAAGGACTCCGGCTGCCTCGGCTGCGCCACCGTCTGCGAGGCCTGCTGCGACGTCTGCCCGAACCGCGCCAACGTCTCCATCACCGTCCCGGGCCTTGCCCAGCACCAGGTCGTCCACGTCGACGGCATGTGCAACGAGTGCGGCAACTGCGCCGTGTTCTGCCCGTGGAGCGGCCGCCCGTTCAAGGACAAGCTCACCCTCTTCTGGAGCGCCGAGGACATGGGCAACTCCGAGAACCAGGGCTTCCTGCCCCAGGCCGACGGCACCTTCCTCGTCCGCCTCGACGGCAAGACCGCTGCCTATGACGTCGACGACGCCGCCTGCGGCCTGCCCGAGGAGGCGCGCCTGACCATCAAGGCCGTGCGCGACTCCTACTCCTACCTCCTCGCCAAGTAATCGGGGAATGACGAAAAGGGACAGTCCCTTTTCGTCATTCCCTCCCCGGACCGGCAAGGGGCAAGAAACCCCCTGCCGGTCCGGATACTTCGCACGAGCGTTGTTCTGAAAATAGTTAACGGTTAGAAAGGCCTTCGCATGGCCACAGAGAAGAAAACCAAGGCCCCTCGCAAGCCGCGCCCCGTCGCGGTCGTCATGTGCAACGGCGGCTGCACCGGTGTCGGGTTCTGCGAGCAGGGCTGCGTCGGGTGCGGCGCTTGCGTGAGCGCCTGCCGCAAGGGCGCGATCGAGCTCGACGAGCGCGGCGTCGCGCGCGTCGACGAGGAAGCGTGCATCGGCTGCGGCCTGTGCGCCCGCGCCTGCCCGCAGGACATCATCCAGCTTGTCCAGAAGCGCAACAACATCACCGCCCGCTGCTCGAACAAGGACGCCGGCCCCTCCGCGCGCAAGATCTGCACGAGCAGCTGCATCGCCTGCGGCGCCTGCGAGCGCGCCTGCCCTGCGGGGGCCATCCGCGTGGTCGACAACCACGCCATCATCGACTTCGAGGCCTGCATCGCCTGCGGCATGTGCGCGACCAAGTGCCCGCGCGGCGTGATCCGCGACGCGTTCGGCATCCTGACCGCCAACTAGGGGAGGATACACACCATGGCAGAGGAATACCGCCTCCTCATTAACGGCGAGGAGCACGTCACCTCCGAGAACAAGTCCATCCTGCGCTACCTGCGCGACGACCTGCTCCTCACGAGCGTCAAGGACGGCTGCTCGGAGGGCGCCTGCGGCACCTGCACGATCATCGTCGACGACCAGGCCGTGAAGGCGTGCGTCCTGACGACCAAGCTCGCCCAGGGCCACAAGATCACGACCATCGAGGGCCTCACGCGCGAGGAGCAGGAGGCGTTCGTCTACGCCTTCGGCAAGGCCGGCGCCGTCCAGTGCGGCTTCTGCATCCCGGGCATGGTCATGGCCGGCGCCGCGCTGCTGCGCCGCAACCCCGACCCGACCTCGCCCGAGATCGCGGAGGCCATCCGCGGCAACGTCTGCCGCTGCACGGGCTACAAGCGCATCATCGACGGCATCAAGCTCGCGGGCGCGATTCTGCGCGGCGAGGAGGCCGTCGACCCCGACCTCGAGCGCGGCGACGACTACGCCGTCGGCAAGCAGATCTTCCGCATCGACGTCCGTCGCAAGGTGCTCGGCTTCGGCCAGTACCCCGACGACCTCACGAGCAGGGACTTCCCGGACATGTGCTACGCGCACGCCGTCCGCTCCAAGTACCCGCGCGCCCGCGTGGTCAAGATCGACGCCGAGAAGGCCCGCTCCATGCCGGGCGTCCTCGGCGTCCTCACCGCCGAGGACGTTCCCGTCAATCAGGTCGGCCACCTTATCGAGGACTGGGACGTCATGATCGCCGAGGGCGACATCACGCGCTGCGTGGGCGACGTGATCTGCCTCGTCGTGGCCGAGGACACAAAGACCCTCGAGAAGGCCCAGAAGGCCGTCAAGGTCACCTACGAGGTGCTCGAGCCCGTGCGCGACATCGCCGAGGCCAAGGCCGAGGGCTCGCCTCTTGTCCATGACTCCTTCAACGCCTTCGGCAACCACGTCGTCCTCAAGGACAACGTCTGCCAGAGCCGCCACGTCACCCGCGGCGACGCGGCGAAGGCCCTCGCCGAATCCGCCTTCACGGCGACCGGGACCTTCACCACGCCCTTCACCGAGCACGCGTTCCTCGAGCCCGAGTGCGCCGTCGCCGCCCCGTACAAGAACGGCGTGAAGATCTGGTCCACCGACCAGGGCGCCTACGACACCCGCAAGGAGTGCGCGCACATGTTCGGCTGGGACTCCGAGCCCGACCGCGTCGTCGTCCAGACCATGCTCGTCGGCGGCGGCTTCGGCGGCAAGGAGGACGTGTCTTGCCAGCACCTCGCCGCGCTCGCCGCGTATAAGCTCGGCCGCACGGTCAAGTACCGCTTCACGCGCCAGGAGTCGCTGAACTTCCACCCCAAGCGCCACCCGATGGAGGGCACCTTCACCCTCGGCTGCGACAAGGACGGCATCTTCACCGGCCTCGACTGCGAGATCAACTTCGACACGGGCGCCTACGCGTCGCTGTGCGGACCGGTCCTCGAGCGCGCCTGCACGCACTCCGTCGGCCCCTACAAGTACCAGAACACCGACATCCGCGGCTACGGCTACTACACCAACAACCCGCCCTCGGGCGCATTCCGCGGCTTCGGCGTCTGCCAGTCCGAGTTCGCCCTCGAGTCGCTCATCGACGTCCTCGCCGAGAAGGTCGGCCTCGACCCGTGGGAGATTCGCTACCGCAACGCGATCGCGCCGGGCGAGGTCCTGCCCAACGGCCAGATCGCCGACTGCTCCACGGCGCTCAAGGAGACCCTTGAGGCCGTCAAGGACGCTTACTACGCGCACCCCGGCCACGCGGGCATCGCCTGCTCGATGAAGAACGCGGGCGTCGGCGTGGGCCTGCCGGATGCCGGCCGCTGCAACATCCGCATCGAGGATGGCCGCGCCGTGATCTACGCCGCCACTTCCGACATCGGCCAGGGCTGCAACACGGTCTTCCTCCAGGACGTCGCCGAGGCCACGGGCCTTCCGCTGGCGAGCATCGCCAACGGCGAGTGCTCGACCGAGGCCGCGCCCGACTCCGGCACGACCTCCGGCTCGCGCCAGACGGTCGTCACCGGCGAGGCCGTGCGCGGCGCGGCGTTCCTGCTGCGCGACGCCATGCTCAAGGTCGAGGCCGGCGAGCCCGTGCCCGAGGGCCCCGTCCGCGCCAAGGGCGACGGAAAGAAGCATACCTTCGAAGACGGCACCGATTTCGAGGTGCCGGCCGAGCAGCTCACGCCCGGCCACGGCGTCCACGCCAAGGACCCCGCTGCGTGCCTGCGCGCCCTCGAGGGCCACGAGTTCTTCTACGAGTACCTCGAGCCGACCGACAAGCTCGGCGCCGACGTCCCCAACCCCAAGAGCCACATCTGCTACGGCTTCGCCACGCACGTGGTCATCCTGAACGACGAGGGCAAGGTCACCGAGGTCTACGCAGCGCACGACTCCGGCCGCGTCATCAACCCCATTGCTATCCAGGGCCAGATCGAGGGCGGCGTGCTCATGGGCATGGGCTACGCGCTCACCGAGGACTTCCCGCGCAAGGATTGCGTGCCCACGGCCAAGTACGGAACGCTCGGGCTTCTTCGCGCCGATGACATCCCCGAGATCCACGCCATCTACGTCGAGCGCGACGAACAGCTGCCCGTCGCCTACGGCGGCAAGGGCATCGGCGAGATCGCCACGATCCCGGCGGCGCCGGCGGTCCAGAACGCTTACCACGCCTGGGACGGCAAGCTCCGCCCGAACCTCCCCATGGAGGACACCTATTACTCCCACCGCCGTAAGCGCTAGGTCGCAGGGCAGACCTGCATGACCGTTCAGGGCGGGCGCGAACTCACCTTCGCGCCCGCCTTCTCGTTTGCGCGAGCCGTTTGCGTTAGGTATTTATAAGTACAACGACCTGCGGTTTTATTGACCGCTTACCGTCCAAACTGACCACCCGCGACCTTGTGCGCTGCGGGTTTCTTTGTATCTATAGAATGATTCAAAGAGCAACATGTGTTCAGGTATTCCTGCTCTACCAGCTAGTTCAAAAAGTTTGTTAGCTTGCCTGTAAATTTGCCTTTACAAGCTCGCCCGAATTCGAAACCAGTGCGTCACGTTTTTTGGTTAACCTAGGCTAGGAACTCGAGTGAACAACGAGGAGAGGAGGATGACGTGGCGGAACTGCTGAGGATGGAAAACGTCAGCAAGTGCTTCGGCTCGTTCTATGCCAACCAGGACGTTAACCTGACCGTAGGGGAAGGCGAGGTCCATACGCTCCTGGGCGAGAACGGCGCCGGCAAGTCCACGCTCATGAACGTCCTCATCGGCCTGTACCAGCCGACTGAGGGAAAGATCTTCATGCATGGCCAGGAGGTGCACATCACCAGTCCCGGCGTCGCCGTCGAGCACGGCATCGGCATGGTGCACCAGCACTTCATGCTCATCGAGGACATGACGGGCCTCGAGAACATCATTTTGGGGGACAAGCGCCATAACTCGCCGCTGCTCCAGTTGGCCGACGACCGCAAGGCGGTCGAGGAGATCATGGAGCGCTACGGCATGGAGATCGACCTCGACGAGAAGGTCGGCGACATGTCCATCGGCATGCAGCAGCGCGTCGAGATCATGAAGGTGCTCTTCCGCGGCGCGGACCTCGTCATCCTCGACGAGCCGACCGCCGTGCTCACCGACCTCGAGGTCGAGGGGCTCTTCGACATCATGCATTCCCTCACCGACGAGGGCAAGTCGATCATCTTCATCTCGCACAAGATGCGCGAGGTCATGCGGATCTCCGACTACGTCACGGTCCTTCGCCGCGGCAAGTCCGTCGAGACCGTCAAGGTCGCCGACACCACCGAGCAGGAGCTCGCCGACCTCATGATCGGCCAGAAGTTCACGGAGAACACCTACCAGAAGGTCACCGAGCCCGGCGAGGTCGCCTTCGAGCTCAAGGACGTGAGTTACCGCCCCGAGCTCAAGCACGGCGGCCTCAAGGACGTCAGCCTCGCCATCCACAACGGCGAGATCCTCGGAGTCGCCGGCATCGACGGCAACGGCCAGTCCGAGCTCGCGGCGCTGGTCACCGGCCTCATCAAGCCCGAAGGCGGCGAGGTCATCGGGCCCGACGGCACGAAGATCGCGCTGTTCAGCCCCTCCGACTTCATCAACTCCGGCCTTGCGAACATCCCCGAGGACCGCAACAAGATGGGCCTCGTGGGCGACATGACCATCGCCGAGAACCTCGTGCTCAAGCAGACCGAGTCCGATCGCTTCAGCGCGGGCCACGGCGCGTGGCTCAAGCTCGACGCCATCCACGAGTACGCCGAGAAGCTCCGTGAGGAGAACGACATCCGCTGCACTTCCGTCAACCAGACGGCTCGCTCGCTTTCCGGCGGCAACCAGCAGAAGGTCATCCTCGCCCGCGAGCTCGACGGCCACCCGAAGCTCCTCGTCGCCGTCTACCCGACGCGCGGCCTGGACATCGGCGCGACCGAGTTCATCCACAACCAGATCATCGCCCAGCGCGACGCGGGTTGCGCCGTCCTGCTCATCTCTGCGGACTTCGACGAGGTCCTGAAGCTCTCCGACCGCATCACGGTCCTCTTCGAGGGCCAGATCATGGGTACCTACCCCGGCGCGAACCCTCCGATCAAGGAGATCTCGCTCGCCATGGCCGGAAAGTAGGAGGGGATACACAGTGGCAAACACCAAACGCAAGCTCACGCCGGAGCAGCAGCACGAGAAGATGCTCTCGGTCCTCACGCCCGTCGTCTCGGTCCTTTTGGCGCTCGTCGTCGGCGCGATCATCATCGCTTGCCTCGGCAAGAACCCCATCGAGGGCTACGGCGCCATGCTCCAGGGCTCCCTCGGCGACATGGGCAAGATCGGCAAGACCCTCGAGCGCGCCTGCCCGCTCGTGTTCACGTCGCTCGCCGCGGTCTTCGCGTACAAGTGCGGCGTCTTCAACCTCGGCGGCGAGGGTCAGTTCATCATGGGCGCCTCCGCGGCCGCCTATATCGTGATCACCCTCGGCCTCACCGGCGTCCCCGCCGTGCTCGTCGCCCTCGTGGCGGGCATCGTCTTCGGCGGCCTGTGGGCGTTGCTCCCGGGTATCCTCAAGATCACCCGCGGGCTCAACGAGATGATCACGACGATCATGTTCAACTACATCGCCCTGTACTTCATGGAGTTCCTCTACAAGAACGTCTACTCTGACCAGGGGCTCCCGCAGACCCCGGCGATGCCCAAGTCCGCGCACCTCGTCGACATCGGTCCTGCGCACCTCGGCGTGCTCCTCGCCATCATCCTGGGGCTGCTCGTCTGGTACGTGATCTTCCGCACGAGCTTCGGTTTCAAGATCCGCGCCGTCGGCATGAGCCCGACCGCCTCGCGCGTCAACGGCTTCCCGGTGCGCCTGCTCACCCTGCTCGCCTTCGTCATCTCCGGCGCCATCGCCGGCATGGGCGGCATGATCGAGCTCTTCGGCAAGACCCCCTTCCGCCTGGCCGACGGCTTCGGCTCCGGCTTCGGCTTTGACGGCGTGGCCATCGCGCTGATCGCGCAGCTCAATCCCATCGGCGCCCTCGTCGTCTCGCTGCTGTTCGGCATGCTGTCTACGGGCGGCACGATGATGCAGTCGGTTATCGGCGTGCCCACCGCCATCGTCGACATCATCCGCGGCATGATCATCATCTTCGCCGTCGCCGGCATGGCCATGGTCAAGCTGCCCAAGGTCAAGGCGTTTCTCGCCGGCCTTGGCTCCAAGAACAAGAAAGCTGAGGTGACCGCGTAATGGACTTCATGGTCGCGCTTCCAACCATCATCAAGGCCATGGCCATGGGCGCCGTGCCCATCCTGCTCGCGTCCCTGGGCGAGGTCTTCTCCGAGCGCGCCGGCCTCGTGAACATCGGCCTCGAGGGAATCATGGCCGTCGGTGCCTTCGTCGCTTTCGCGGTCGGCAAGGTCACCGGCAACCTCTGGCTCGGCCTTCTGGCGGGCATGGCGGCGGGCGTGCTCATCAACATGATCTACGCCTTCTGCACGATCACGCTGTGCTCGGACCAGGTGGTCACTTCCATGGCCATCAACATCCTGGCCCCTGCCATCGCGCTGTTCGGCTACAACCTCTTCGTCGGCTCCAACCCCGACAACGCCACGGGCGCCCAGATGGCGAGCATCGCCATCCCCGGCCTCGCCGACATCCCCATCATCGGCAACGGCCTCTTTAACCAGACGCTGCTCGCTTATATCGCGTTCCTGCTCGTGCCGCTCGTCTCGTTCTTCTTCAAGCGCTTCCGCGCGGGCCTCTCGTTCCGCTCCGTCGGCGAGAACCCCCAGGCCGCCGAGACCCTCGGCATCAACGTCGTCCGCATCAAGTACGTCGCGTGCATCGTCTGCGGCGCCCTCGCGGCCGCCGGCGGCGCCTTCCTCACCATCTGCTACACCCCGATCTATACCGACGGCATCGTCGCCGGCCGCGGCTTCATCGCCCTGGCCACCGTCATCTTCGGTCGCTGGAGCGCGGTGGGCGTCATGCTCGCGAGCCTGCTGTTCGGCTTCTTCGACGGCCTGAACGTGGCCCTGCAGGCGAGCTTCCAGTCCGCCCCGGTCATGTTCTTCAAGATGATCCCGTACATCTTCACCATCGTCGCCCTCATGTTCTTCGGCTCCAAGCACGGTGGCCCGAAGGCGAACGGCAAGCCGTACTTCCGCGAGTCCCGTTAGTCGTCACTTGGTTCCAAGCCCACCGGTCTTTCGGTAACCCTGTGCCGGCGGGTATCTGCACTGCCTTCTGCCCGTCTGGGTAGAAGGGGAGTAAGGGAAAGCGGGCGCACACGCGCCCGCACGGTAGAAGGGAAGAACCATGTCCAAGCACAGCCTCGATCGTCGTCAGTTCCTCGGCCTTTCCGGTGCTGCCGCGGCCACCCTGGGACTTGCCGCCTGCGGCGGGTCCTCGTCCGACTCCGGGGACAAGAAGTCCGACGGCGACTCCACCGAGAAGAAGTCTTCCTACAAGGTCGCCATGATCATGAGCGGCATCATCACCGACGGCGGCTGGGACCAGGCCCACTACGAGTCCCTCAAGCGCGCCATCGAGAAGCACCCCAACTGGGAGATGCTCGAGCCCAAGGAGAACACCGCCAACGCCGACGCCGCCACCGCCGCCGAGTCCTACGTCGACCAGGACGTCGACCTCATCGTCGGCAACGGCAACCAGTTCGCCTCTACGTGGGCCGAGGTGGCCTCGGACGCCGCGGACTCCCACCCCAACGTGCACTTCCTCATCACCAACACCGACCCCGAGCAGGAGCTCGGCGACTACGAGAGCACCGACAACGTCGAGACCGTCCTGCCCGACTTCACGCAGCTCGGCGCGCTCGCCGGCGTCATCGCGGGTCTCATGACCCAGACGAAGTCCATCGGCTTCATCGGCGGCATGAAGCTCCCCTCCACGATCAACAAGTACTCCGCCTACCTGGCCGCCGCCCAGAAGATCGACCCCTCCATCCAGGGTCAGTACAACTTCGAGGCCGGCTTCTCCGACGCCGCCAAGGGTACCCAGCTCACCGAGCAGTGGATCAACTCCTACAACGTCGACGTCATGTGGGGCGACGCCTCCGCTGTCGACAACGGCTCGCGCAAGGCCCTCGAGGCCGCCGGCGCCGACACCCACTTCGACATCTCGCAGCCCATCGACATCATGGGCGACTCCCAGCCGACCGTCATCGCCTCCACGGTGACCGACTGGAAGATCGACCAGGCCATGGACGAGATCGAGAAGGGCTCCTTCGGCGGCGGCAAGGCCATCACCGCGAACATGGACAACGGCGGCGTCTCGCTCGGCAAGTTCTCCGACAAGGTCCCGGCCGACGTCCAGACCAAGATCAACGACTACGCCGACCAGATCAAGTCCGGCTCGCTCCTCACCGACGACGACATCAAGAAGATCAAGGACACGCTCGCCTAGCCAGTCGTTTTAAGGTTCGGGGCATATAGTCTTCACGAGGGCGGGACGTGCTCGTTGCGTCCTGCCCTCTTCTGTTCGATAAAGGGGCCGACGGCTCTTCGGCCTCGGTAGGGGGGAGGGAACCACCATGAACATCACCAGACGCGACGCGGTCAAGCTCGGGGCGGGAGTCTTCGGCACGGCCTCTGCTCTTGGCCTCGCCGCCGCGCAGAAGGTGAACCCGCAGGTTAAGGGCTCCTATAACTTCGAGGCCGGCTTCACCGATGCCTCCTTCGGCACGAAGATCTGCGAGCAGTGGATCGCCGCGACGAGCCTCGATGTCATGTGGGGCGACGCCTCCGCGGTCGACAACGGCGCGCGCAAGGCGTTCGAGAACGCCGGCGCCGACACCCGCTTCGACATCGCGCAGCCAATCGACGCCGTGGGCGACGCCCAGCCGAGCGTCGTGACCTCCACCGTCACGGACTGGATGTTCGGCGAGGCCATGGACCAGGTGGAGGCCGGCGAGTTCGGAGACGGCAAGGTCATCGAGGCGAACATCGACAACGGCGGCGCGTACCTTGGCTCGTTCTCTTCCAAGGTGCCCGAGGATGTCCAGAAGAAGATCGTCGAGTACACCGAGCAGGTCAAGGCGGGCACGCTCATCTCTGACGCCGACGTCGATGCCATTAAGGCCACACTTTAAGGCAGCTCACCGAACTTATTGTTAGGTTTGCCGGGCTCGGTGGATAGAATCGTCTAAACGAAGGGGCGGGGCGCAGCTCGCGTCCCGCCCACAGGAATCGCGCTGGATGCGCCGGGAAGGGGTAGACAATGACGATGAACACGGTTCTTTCGAGGAGAGAGGCCCTCAAGCTCGGCGCCGCCTGCGCCGCGACGGCGGCGATCGCCGGCTGTTCCTCGTCGGGCTCCGGTGACGCCCCGAGCGATAAGCGCACCCGCAGGGTCGCGCTCGTCATCTCCGGCCCCGCGCAGGACGGCGGCTGGGCACAGTCACACTACGACGCCATCAAGTCCGCGTGCAAGGAGCTCGGCGGCTGGCAGCTCGTCGAGCCGCAGGAGAACACGACGGCGGCGGCTTCCGCAGACCTCGCCCAGTCCTACGCCGACCAGGGCGTCGACCTCATCGTGGCCGCCGGCACGCAGTTCGCCTCCGCCTGGGGCGACGTCGTCGCCAAGGTCGCCAAGCAGCGCCCCGACTGCAAGTTCCTCTTCACCAACGCCGACCCCGCGCGCGACCTCGCGGGCTACTCGACGCTCGACAACGTCGAGGTCGTCGAGGTCGACCATATGCAGATCGGCGCGCTCGCCGGCGTCGTGGCGGGCCTCATGACCTCCACGGGCAACATCGGCTTCGTCGGCGGCGACGCGCTCTCGTCGACCATGGCGAAGTACGACGCCTACGTCGCCGCGGCCCAGAAGGTGAACCCCAAGGTCCAGGGCTTCAGTGACTTCGGCGCGGGCTTCACCGAGGCGGGCGAGGGCAAGCGCGCCGCGAAGGCCCTCATCGACGCCCACGACGTCGACGTCATGTGGTCCGACGCCTCCGCGGCGGACAACGGCGTGCGCGAGGCGCTCGAGGAGGCCGGCGCGGACGACCACTTCGACATCGCCCAGCCCCGTGACCTCGACGGCACCTCCACCGTCATCGCCTCCACGGTCATCAACTGGCCCATGAAGGACGCGATGGACCGCGTGGCCAAGGATGCCTACGGCAAGGGTGCCTCCATCGCGGCCAACCTCGTCAACGGCGGCATCGCCCTTGGCAAGCTCTCCGACAAGGTCCCCTCCGACGTCCAGTCGAAGATCTCCGACTACGTCGACCAGATCTCTGCCGGCACGTTCTAACCACACCAACGCTGGGTGACAGTCATTGCGTGCAGCTTTCTGGGACACACATCATCCGGTGACACTCACCATGCAATGACTGTCACCCTGTGCGGCGTTTATTTGACGGACAACATCTGGGGGCATCCATCACTGGCTGGCTGTTACCCAGAGCGGCGATTTTTGGACAGGCACGACGGCGCGGAGCGGCGCTGTCGTGCCTGTTTATTTTGCGGTCTGCTTACGAGTGCCATTAAGAAGTGAACTAGTTCAGATGCGAACCCAGCTTTCTAGCGTTAGACATACAAATGCATAACGCGAGGTAAACAGTGGTGTTCTCCCAGACGGCCAAGGCTCGAAACCTGCCGTTCGCCGTATAGATACTACGTTGATTTCCGCGACGGGTATGATACTCTCCAATACACGGTAATTCTTTATTATCGTGATTATCGAAGGAGAGGTGCTCCTATGGAGAGCTTGAAGGAAGTCGGACGCCCGGTCGTTCGCGTCGATGCCGCCGATAAGGTCACCGGCCGCGCCAAGTTCACCGATGACCTGTGCCCGAAGCCGTGCCTGGAGGCGAAGCTCCTGCACTCGACCATCGGCAACGGGCGCGTGGTGTCCATCGACACCTCCGAGGCGCTCGAAGTCCCCGGCGTCGTCGCGATCTACACCTGCTTCGACGTGCCCGACATCGTCTACCCCGTCGCGGGCCACCCGTGGTACGCCGACTCCGCGGCGCCCAAGCGCGACCAGGCCGACCGCAAGCTCCTCGACGACCGCGTGCGTATCTACGGCGACAACATCGCCGTTGTGGTGGGTGAGGACACCGTCGCCTGCGACCGTGCGCTCAAGAAGATCCATGTCGAGTACGAGGAGTACCCCGTCGTCTACGACGCGATCGAGTCCATGAAGGGCACGAACCCGCCCGTCCAAGAGCGTAAGCCGGACAACATCGTCACCCACACTTGCGCCCGCACCCCCGACGAGAAGCTCGCAGAGGCGGGCTACAAGACCGTCGAGGAGGCCCTCGAGGACCCCGCCTACCACCATGTGAGCATCCACTGCGAGAGCCGCGAGCAGTCCCAGGTCCACATCGAGACCTGCGTCTCGTACTGCTATATGGAGGGCCATAAGATCGTCTGCGTCAGCTCCACCCAGATTCCGCACGTCGTGCGGCGCGTCATCGGTCAGGCGCTCGGCATCCCCTGGGGCGACGTCCGCGTGATCAAGCCCTACATCGGCGGCGGCTTCGGCACCAAGCAGGACGTCCACTACGAGCCGCTCAACGCCTGGATCTGCAAGCAGCTCGGCGGCCGCTGCGTCAAGATGGAGCTCAGCCGCGAGGAGCTGTTCTGGGACACCTCCGGCCGCCAGCCCAAGACCTTCGACATCGAGTGCTCCTACGGCGACGACATGGCACTCCACGCGCGCAAGATCGTCGGCTACTCCAACACCGGCGGCTACGTCCACCACGGCCACGCCCTCGTGCTCAACTCCGTGAACTCCTTCCGCTGGCTTTACCACAACCTCGAGATCGCGACCCACTCCGAGGCCTACACCATCCACACCAACGGCCCGCACACGGGCGCTATGCGCGCCTACGGCGTGCCCGAGGGCAACTGGGCGGCCGAGTGCCTGATGGGCGACATCGCCTACGACAACGGCTGGGATGGCGTCGAGTTCCGCCTGAAGAACGTCTATACAGACAAGTTCGTGGACGAGTTCACCCCGGGCGGCGTCATCGCGGCGCACACCTGCGCCATCCCCGAGTGCGTGGCCAAAGGCAAGGAATACATCGAGTGGGACCGCAAGAAGCGCGAGTACGCGAACGAGACCGGCCCCATCCGCCATGGCGTGGGCGTCGCGTTCTTCGTCTACAAGACCGCCGTCGCGCCCTTCGCGCTCGAGACCGCCACCGCCCAGCTTACGCTCAACCAGGACGGCACCGTCCAGCTCCAGATGGGCGCGACCGAGATCGGCCAGGGCGCGGACACCGTGTTCTCGCAGATGGCGGCCGAGGCCATCGGCATCGACACCGAGGACGTGCACATCGTCTCGCAGCAGGACACCGACGTCACGCCCTACGACTCCGGCGCCTACGCCTCGCGCCAGACCTACGTCAGCGGCGCCGCGGTAAAGAAGGCCGGCGAGACCCTGCGACGCAAGATCCTCGACTACGCGCGCTACCTCAGCGCGGGCGCCCCCGGCGAGCTCGACCTGCGCGACCACGCCATCTGGGACGGCGATGGAAACAAAGTCTGGGACCTGCCCGCCTTCGCGCTCGAGGCATACTACAACCTGAACGCCGCCGACCAGCTGAGCGCGCACGAGACCGTCAACGTCCACACTAACGCGATCGCCGGCGGCTGCACCTTCGCCGACGTCACGGTGGACATCCCACTCGCGCAGGTCACCGTGAACAAGATCATCAACGTCCAGGACTCCGGCCGCCTGATCAACCCCAAACTCGTGGAGCAGCAGATCCACGGCGGCATGGCCCAGGGCATCGGCTACGGCCTCTACGAGGAGCTGCAGATCGACCCCAAGACCGCGCGCGTCCTCAACCCGACGCTGCTCGACTACAAGATCCCGACCACGATGGATGTGCCCGACCTCAAGGCGGACTTCGTCGAGAAGCCTGACCCCACGGGCCCCTACGGCAACAAAGCCGTGGGCGAGACGCCCGTCATCAGCCCGGCCGCGGCCATCCGCGACGCGATCCTCGACGCGACGGGCGTCAAGTTCTACGTAGAGCCCATGACCCCTCAGCGACTGTTCGAGGGCTTCAAGGAAGCGGGGCTGATCTAGATGTACGACATCGAATCCCTGTACGAGGCCACGAGCGTGGCCGACGCCTGCCGCGCGCTCGCCGACGACCCGGCGGCCGAGGTCATCGCGGGTGGCACCGACGTGCTCGTCAAGCTCCGCGAGGGCAAGGGCGCGCCCGCGCACCTCGTGTCCATCCACGGCCTTTCCGACGAGCTCGACGGCGTGCGCCTGGCCGACGACGGCACGGTCGAGATAGGCCCCATCACTTGGTTCCACCACGTGACGACCTCGCCCGTCATCCAGGCGACCGTCCCCACCTTGGGCGAGGCCTGCGACACCCCGGGCGGCCCGCAGCTGCGCGTCTCCGGCACCATCGGCGGCAACGTCTGCACCGCTGCCACCTCGGCCGACTCCGCCTCCACGCTCTTCGCCTACGGCGCCCTTCTCGACGTCGAGTCCGTCCGGGGCAAAAGGACCATCCCCATCGAGGAGTGGTACGCTGGCCCCGGTCGCAGCCACAAGGAGCGCGACGAGGTCCTGACCTGCATCCGAATCCCGAAGGACCACTACGAGGGCTTCACCGGTCACTACTTCAAGTACGGCAAGAGGCGCGCCCTCGAGATCACCACCATGGGCTGCTGCTGCCTCGTCAAGCTCGGGGCGGACAAGCGCACGATCGACGACATCCGCCTCGCCTTCGGCGTCGCGGGCCCCACGCCCATGCGCGCGCTCGCGGCGGAGGACGCCGTGCGCGGCACCGACGTGGCCGAGGCGGCCGAGCGCATCGGCGAGCTCGCGCTCGCGTGCACGAACCCGCGCGACTCCTGGCGCGCGAGCAAGGAGTTCCGCATGCAGCTCATCAAGGAGATGTCCAAGCGCTCCCTCATCTATGCGGCGCGCAAGGGAGGGGCTGACCTGTAATGGATATGAGAATCCTGACCTGCACCGTCAACGGCAAGCGCGTCCAGGTGGGCTACGACCCGCGCGAGAGCCTGCTCGACACCCTGCGCAACCGCCTCAACCTCACGAGTGTCAAGCGCGGCTGCGAGGTGGGGGAGTGCGGCGCATGCACCGTCCTCATCGACGGCGTGGCGACCGACACCTGCCTGTACCTCACCAGCTGGGCCGAGGGCAAGGACATCCTCACCGTCGAGGGCCTGCAGGCGCCCGACGGTACCCTCAACCCCGTCCAGCAGGCCTTCATCGATCAGTTCGCCGTCCAGTGCGGCTTCTGCATCCCGGGCATCATCATGAGCGCGGTCGAGATGCTCAACACCGGCAAGACCTACACCCGCGACGAGATCCGCAAGAACCTCTCGGGCCACCTCTGCCGCTGCACGGGCTACCAGAACGTGATCGACGGCGTCGAGAAGGCCATTGAGATCGTCCACAACGAATGTGGGGCGTAGGCCGGGCCCGTCTCGGCGGCTGGAGGCCCCGCGCCGACCATATAATGGCTGCGTAAGTACTTCTTGTCCGGAGGGACCGCATGAACGATAAAGTAGCCGCCATGATGCCGCTCGTCGACTTCCTCGGCGCGGCGCTCGGCTCGGCGACCGAGGTCGTGCTCCACGACCTCACTGAGCCCGAGTCCTCGGTGGTGAAGATCGTGAACGGCCACGTGTCCGGCCGCAACGTCGGGGCCCCCGCCACCGACTTCGCTCGCAAGATGGCCGACTGCTACGCGGACTCGGACCTCGGCTACGTGACCGACTACGTGTGCAAGACCGTCGACGGCCGGCCGCTGCAGGGCTCGTCCTTCTTTATTCGCGACGAGGGCAAGATCGTGGGCATGGTCTGCGTGAACATCGACCCCAAACCGTTCCGCGACCTCGAGGATTCCATCAACGCCTTCATGGAGGCGTACCGCCACGGCGGCTCGGAGGAGTGCCGCGACACGAACCTCGAGGCCGTGCGCGCCGCCTACAGCTCCTCAAGCGTCGAGACGCTCTCGCTCGGCGGGACCGACACAGGCGTGGGCGAGCAGGTGCACGCCCTGCTCTCGTCGATGGGAAAGACCCCCTCGGAGCTCGACCAGGAGGGGCGGCTCGACGTCGTCCGCAGGCTCGAGGACGCGGGCGCGTTCCTCATCAAGGGCGCGGCCGCGGACGTGGCGACGGCGCTCCACGTGTCGGTGCCGAGCGTGTACCGTTACCTGCAGAAAATTCGGCGCGAGAGCTGACGCGGGCCTCCTCGCGCCGCCAGAAAGAAGGACGCAGCCATGGAAACCAAGTCATTCGTCCTCAAGGGCAATATCTGCTACTCCGTCTCGCCCAAGGAGGTCTCGTGCACCGAGGGCGGCTACCTCGTGTGCGTGGATGGCGCCTCGCGCGGGGTCTTCGCCGAGCTGTCAGACGAGTACTCTGATCTGCTTTTTATTGACTGCGGAGACAAGCTCATCGTGCCCGGCATGTCCGACATCCACGTGCACGCCCCGCAGTACGCTTTCCGCGGCCTCGGCATGGACCTCGAGCTCCTCGGGTGGCTGAACACCCATACCTTCCCGGAGGAGGCCAAGTACAAGGACCTCGCCTACGCCGAGCGCGCCTACGGAATCTTCGCCGACGACCTGCGCCGCAGCCCGACCACCCGCGCCGTCGTCTTCGGCACGCTCCATGTGCCCGCAACCGAGCTCCTCATGGACAAGCTCGAGGCCACGGGACTTATCACCTACGTGGGCAAGGTCAATATGGACCGCAACAGCCCAGATGACCTCGTGGAAGGCACGGACGCCTCCGCCGAGGCCACGCGCCGCTGGCTCGGCGACGTCGCCGGCCGCTACGAGCGCACGTTCCCGGTCCTGACCCCGCGCTTCACCCCGAGCGTGTCTGATCGCCTCATGGAGCAGCTGGCCGACATCGCCCGCGAGGACGGCCTGCCGGTCCAGAGCCATCTTTCCGAGAACCTCTCGGAGATCGATTGGGTCAAGGAGCTCTGCCCCTGGTCGACCTGCTACGGCGACGCCTACGACCACTTCGGCTTGCTCGGGCCAAAGACGGTGATGGCCCACTGCGTCTACTCGACCGACGAGGAGGTCGACCTGCTGCGCCGCACGGGCACTTACGTCGCGCACTGCCCCCAGAGCAACGCACAGCTGGCCAGCGGCATCGCGCCCATCCGACGCTATCTCGGCCTCGGCATGAACGTGGGCCTCGGTACCGACGTCGCGGGCGGCGCGGACCTCTCGATGTGGCGCTGTATGGCCGACGCCGTGGCGGTCTCCAAGCTCCGTTGGCGCCTCGTGGACCAGTCCTTGGCGCCTCTTTCCACGCAGGAGGCGTTCTACCTGGCCACGGCGGGCGGCGGCTCGTTCTTCGGCCGCGTCGGCTCCTTCGCGGAGGGCAACGACCTCGATGCCCTCGTGCTCGACGACTCGGGGATCCGCACCCCGCGCGACCTCACGGTCTGGGAGCGCGTCGAGCGCTACGTCTACCTCGCCGAGGAGGGCGGCCGCATCGACCGCAAGTTCGTCGCCGGGCGCGAGGTCGACCTCGGCTAGCGGAGGCGACGGCGACGCCGGAAGCGGGCGCGGGCAGCGGGCGCGGGCAGCGGGCGCGGGCAGCAGCTTGGCCAACGGGGCCCGGCCCTGCGGCGCGGCAGGGACCCCCGCCGTTCGCGGGCTTTTGCCCGCGCGGCGCCCTTCCGCGCCCCGCGCATCGAGTATGCTTCTGCTCGGATATGCGACGGGACGCAGAAAGGGAAGCGCATGCTCGACATCATCAACGCGAACGAAGCCCGAAAGCTCGCGGCGGAGGCCTGCCCCGACCGCGAGACCGCCGCGAACGACACGCTCTCCGCCTCCGCGATGCGCTGGGCCATAAAGAACGCCATCGGGCGCACCGACACCCGCATCCGCACCTACTCCAAGTTCGGCCGCACGCACCTCTCGGTCAAGTTCGCCCCGAGCGACATCGACTGCGCCGGCGAGGGCAACTCTTTCTACAACGACCTCGTGGGCAACTCGAACACCTATGTCGCCGACGCGATCTGCGACATCATCTACGGCCGCCCGCAGGACATGATCAGCCCGATCCAGACCGCGCGCCTGCTCAACGAGTACTCCACGCAGCTCGCCCGCTTCGTCCACGACCTCGAGCGGCTGGGCTACGACGTGAGCGTGGGCGACGGCTCCGACAAGGGCAACGGAAAGATGGACGATTCCACGATCATCATCGACTGGGGGAACGGGGCATGACCGCGCCCCGACGCACCAGGCTTAAATGCTCGTTGAGGCCCGCTCGGCGCATGGTTCCCCTGTGCGCGGGGCGGGTCTCTCTTCGTCAAAGCACCTCCACATTGCGTGCGCGTCAAATGCCGGGAACGGCGCGAAAACATCGGTGAGCGTTGCGTTCACGGAAATTAACGCAACGCTCAGCCGACCGGGTAAATCAACCCTTGAATCCGAGCAAACCCATGCTTATATTTGGAAATACAAACTGATTGTTTGCTGACCAAACAAAAAGTCAAAGGCAAGCGACCGGTAAAGGGAACCACCGAAAGAAGGAGAGGCAACGTGAGCGAGAAGATCAAGTGGGCCATCAACGAGATGCCGAAGAGCGATGATGCTCACCTCGGCATCATGTCCCTCGAGAACGTGAAGAAGGCACGCGCCTTCCACAAGAGCTTCCCGCAGTACTCCGTGACCCCGCTCGCGCGCCTGGACGGCCAGGCCGCGCGCCTCGGCCTCGGCAACCTGTGCGTGAAGGACGAGTCCTACCGCTTCGGCCTCAACGCCTTCAAGGTGCTCGGCGGCTCCTTCGCGATGGCCAACTACATCGCCGACGAGACCCACAAGGACGTCGCTGAGTGCACCTACGACTACCTGACCTCCGACGAGCTCGCCCGCGACTTCGGCCAGGCGACCTTCTTCACCGCCACCGATGGCAACCACGGCCGCGGTGTGGCCTGGGCCGCCAAGCGCCTCGGCCAGAAGGCCGTCGTGCACATGCCCAAGGGCTCCACGAAGCCCCGCTTCGACAACATCGCCGCCGAGGGCGCCAAGGTGACCATCGAGGAGGTCAACTACGACGAGTGCGTCCGCATGGCGGCCGCC
>QAKZ01000050.1 GCA_003150175.1 Coriobacteriia bacterium | reverse complement strand
GTCACGCTCGAGAACCTCTTCGAGACCATTGCCGACGCCGAGGTCAAGGAGCTCAACCTGATCATCAAGGCCGACGTCCAGGGTTCCATCGAGGCCCTTCAGGACTCGCTCGACAAGATGGATCAGTCCGAGGTTCGCATCAACACGATCCACTCCGCCGTTGGCGCCATCAACGAGACCGACGTCGTCCTGGCCGACGCCTCCAACGCCATCATCATCGGCTTCGGCGTGCGCCCCGACGCGAAGGCCCGCAACCTCGCCGAGCGCGACGGTGTCGAGATCCGCTGCTACGACGTCATCTACAAGGCCCTCGAGGACCTCGACGCTGCCCGTATCGGCATGCTGAAGCCGACCGAGGTCGAGGTCTCGACCGGCATGGCCACCGTCCTCGACACCTTCAAGGTGCCCAAGGTCGGCATCGCCGCCGGCGTCCGCGTGGAGGAGGGCGAGATCGCCGCGACCGACTCCGTGCGACTCGTGCGCGACGGCATCGTCGTCTACAACGGTTCGATCGCGTCCATGCGCCACTACAAGGACGAGGCCAAGAGCCTGCGCTCCGGCACCGAGGGCGGCATCGGCCTCGAGAACTTCCAGGACATCAAGCCCGGCGACCAGATCGAGGCGTACCGCATCGACGAGGTCGCCCGTACGGAGTAGGCCATGAAGCAGAACCGCAACTCCCGCAGGGTCAACGAGCAGGCGCGCGAGAAGCTCGCCAACATCCTGCTCTTCGAGATCTCCGATCCCGACCTCGCGCTCGTGACCGTCACGGGCGTGGAGGTCTCGGTAGACAAGTCCTTCATGCGCGCCTTCTTTACCTGCGACGCCGAGCGCTACGATGAGGTCGAGGCCGCCCTCGGGCGCGCCCGCGGCCGCATCCGCTCGCTTCTGGGCCGCAGCCTCGGCTGGCGCGTGACCCCGGAGCTCGACTTCCGCATCGACACCTCCACCGACGAGGCCGAGCGCATCGCCCGCGCCCTCGAGGTGGTCCCGCCGACCCTCGGCGTCGAGAAGGACGAGTTCGGCTACCCGGTCGCGGCGCCCGACGCCGCGGCCGGCCCCGCCGAGGCGCCCGAGGACGCCCCCGAGCCCGACGAAGCGTAATCCGAAGGAAGAACGAACCTTGATGCTCATCTCCAACATGGACGGCCAGGCCGAGCAGTTCGATGCCCTGGCCGCCCTCATCGATGAGGCCACCGACATCGCCGTCTGCGCGCACACGTCGCCGGACGGCGACGCCATCGGCTCCACCCTCGCCCTGGCCGAGATCATCGAGGCCGGCTGGGAGGGCAAGCGCGTGAGCGTGCTTCTCGCCGACGACGACGTGGTGCCCCGTACCTACGGCTTCCTGCCGGGTGTGGAGCGCGTCGTGCGCGTGGCCGACTACGAGGGAGACCCGGACCTCTTTATCTGCGTCGACCTTTCCGAGCCCGGGCGCTTAAACGATGCCCGGGCGGTGCTCGAGCGCTCCGCTAAGGTGGGCGTCCTCGACCATCACCCCAGCTCGGACCCCTTCTGGGACGCCGGCGTGGTGAGGCCGTTGGCCGCCGCCTCCGGCGTCATCGTCACCGAGTTCGCGGTGCATCGCTGCATCGAGCTCACGCCTACGATGGCTCAGAACCTCATGTGCGCCATCGTCACGGATACCGGCCGCTTCCAGTACCAGAACGCGGACGGCGAGGCCTTCGAGGTCGCGAGCCTGCTCGTGGATGCCGGCGCGTCCCCGTCCGAGATCGCCCTGCACGTCTACCAGAGCGACCGGCTCGCCTACATCCACCTGTGCGCCGTGGTGATGTCGCGCATCACCACCTTCGAGCAGGGGAGGCTCTCGTACAGCTACGCCACGACCGCCGACTTCAAGACCAACGAGGTGCCGGTCGCCGAGTGCGACGGCCTCGTCGACCTCGTCCGCTGCGTCGACGGAACCCAGGTCGCGCTCTTCCTCAAGGAGGTCCCCGGAGGCAAGGTCCGCGGCAACCTCCGCTCCAAGTGCGGCCTCGACATCTCTGGCATCGCCCGTGAGCTCGGCGGCGGCGGCCATAAGGCGGCGGCCGGCTTCACCGTCGAGGGCACCGTGGACGAGGCCCTCTCGGCCGCGCTGCCCAAGCTCCACGCGCTCTTCGAGTCCGCCGACGCCGCCGACGCCGCGGCGCCCGTCCCCGCGGAGAAGCATTGAGGCGCGGCCCGAGCGCGGTGAACGCGCTTCTCGCCGTCAATAAGCCCGTCGGCATGAGCAGCCACGACGTCGTCAACCGCGTCCGTCGCGCGGTGGGCGAGCGGCGCGTCGGCCATGCCGGCACCCTCGACCCCGCCGCCTCCGGCGTTCTCGTCGTGGGCGTCGGCCAGGCCACGAAGCTCCTCGGCCTGCTCACGCTCGATCGCAAGTCGTACCGGGCCCGCATCGAGTTCGGGTCCCAGACCGACACCGACGACGCCGAGGGCGAGGTCATCGAGCGCGCCGAGGTGCCGGCAGAGCTCGCCGACCCCGATATCGCCGCGGCGTGCCTGGCCGGCCTCGTGGGCGAGCACGACCAGGTCCCGCCCGCGTACTCTGCTGTTAGCGTGGGCGGCAAGCGCGCCTACGCGATGGCTCGCGAGGGCCAGGCGGTCGAGCTCGCGGCTCGGCACATAACCATCAACGAGGCCCGTCTCGTAGGCATCGAGGGCGGCGGGGACGAGCCGCTCGTCTGGGTCGCCGACTTCGACGTGAGCAAGGGCACCTACATCCGCAGCATCGCTCGCGACCTGGGGCTCGGCCTCGGCACGCGCGCCCACCTGTGCGGGCTCGTGCGAACGTCTGCGGGCGACGTCGGCCTCGACGACTGCGTCGGGCTCGAGGAGCTCGCGGAGCAGGGCGCCGCGCTCGTGGCCGAGCACATGCTCGACCCGGTCGTGGCCCTCGGGCTGCCGTCGCGAGCCGTGGACATATCCGAGATCGCCGACATCTCGTGCGGGCGAAGGATCGCCATGGGCTCCGTCCGCGACGGCGAGTCCGAGCGCGAGCCCAAGCCCTGCGAGAAGGTCGCGCTCGTCTGGGACGGCGCGCTCGCGGGAATCTGGCAGCGCAGGGGCACCGACCTCGTGTGCGACGTGAATTTCCCCCAGGCCATCGAAGGGGTGCGCTGATGCTCGGCGATGAGCTCCTCGCGCTTTCCCCCGCTTCCCCGATCGATGCCGGCCGCGCCGCCGCGCTCGTGCGCGACGCGCTCGGCCTTGGCGGCTCCGACGGGACGAGCAGGGACGTGAGCCTCGCCGGCGGCGTGGCCCAGGGGACCGTTCACATCAGCGCGCCGACCGGCGCCTTCCCCGCGCTCGACGAGCCTGCCGTCATGGCCATCGGGGCCTTCGACGGCCTGCACCTCGGGCACCAGGCGCTTCTCGACCGCGCCGAGGCCGAGGCCGTCGCGCGCGGCTGCCGGCTTGTGGTCGTGACCTTCTCGCCCGACCCGGCGGCGGTGCTGGGCGGCCCGGCGAACATGGACCTCATCCCCGCGCAGGCGCGCTGGCGGCGTATCCAGGCCGCAGGCCACGCCTGCGTCTGCGTCCTGCAGTTCACGCCCGAGCTCGCGCGCCTTACGTATGAGCGCTTCGTCCGCGAGGTGCTCCTCGGGATCGCGAGGGTCCAGGCCATCGTGGTAGGCGAAGACTTTCGCCTGGGCGCCCGGGGCGCGGGCGACGTCCGCGCGCTCGCCGAGCTCGGGGGGAGCCTCGGCTTCGGCGTCATCGGCGTCGGGCTCTCACGCGCGGGCGGCGCCCCGGTCACGGCCACGCGCATCCGCGGGCTCTTGGCCGAGGGCAAGGTAGAAGAGGCCGCGGGCCTGCTCACGCGCCCGCACAGCGTCACCGGCCGCGTCGCCCACGGGAGGGGAGAAGGCACCGCCTTCGGCTTCCCGACGGCCAACGTCGAGGTCGAAGGGGGCGTCGAGCTTCCCGCCGAGGGCGTCTACGCCGGGTATGTGACGGTCGGCGCGGGCCGCGCCGTCGAAAGCCCGGACGGCGCGCCCGTCGACGGCAACGAATCCGGCGGAGCTGGCGAGGGACGCCCGGTCGCCTATGCGGCCGCCATCAACGTCGGCCGCCCGCCGACCTTCGAGCCGGGGCAGGAGGGCGCGCGCTTCCTCGAGGCCACGCTCATCGGCTTCGAGGGCGACCTCTACGGGCGCACGGTCGGCGTCTGCTTCCTGCGCTGGCTTAGGGCCTCGCGCCCCTTCGACTCGCTCACCGAGCTCGAGCGCACCGTCCTCGCCAACGTCGACTGGACGGCGAAGGCGCTCGGCGAGCGCGGGGTTTCTTTGTAGGGGGGACGCACCGGCGTACCGACTTGCGGGCTGAATCCCGCGGTCGCGCGCGCAAAAGCTCGCGGAAACTTAGACGGTGCCCAGCCCAAAGTGCCCGCCGAGGAAATCAGGAGGAGGGGAGGCCCGCATGATCACCGACGAGGACAAAGAGAAGGTCCGACAGGCGACCGACTTCGTGCAGCTCGTGGCCGAGACGGTCGAGCTGCGTCAGCGCGGCCAGGAGTTCTGGGGCTGCTGCCCCTTCCACGGCGAGAAGAGCCCTTCCTTCAAGGTCAACCCGAACACCGGGCTGTGGCACTGCTTCGGCTGCGGCGAGGGCGGCGACGTCTTCAGCTACGTGCAGAAGCGCGAGAACCTCGACTTCCCCGACGCCATCCGCTACCTCGCCGATCGCGCCGGTATCGAGCTCGCCGAGGAGCGCGGCGGCCGGCGCGGCCCCAGGCGCAACCGCCTGATCGAGTGCCTCACGGAGGCCCAGTCCTTCTACGCCACCATGCTCATGCGCGGCAGGGGAGAGGGCCCCGACTCGGCGCGCGCCTACTTCGCGTCGCGCGGGTTCGGCGGCGACGTCTGCCGCCGCTGGGGGCTCGGCTACGCTCCGGGGCGCGGCTCCCTCGTCGCGCACCTGCGCTCCAAGGGCTTCTCGCCCGCCGAGATGATCGCCGCCGATCTCGCGCTCGACCGGGGCGGCCGCGCGGTCGATCGATTCTTCGAGCGCGTGATGTTTCCCATCTGCGACGAGCAGGGGCGCGCGATCGCGTTCGGCGGACGCGTCATCGGTCCAAAGAAGGACACGGCCAAGTACGTGAACACGCGCGACACCGCGGTGTTCAACAAGGGCAAGCACCTCTTTGCCTACGACCGCGCCAAGGAGACCATGGCAGCCACCGGCGAGGCCATCGTCTGCGAGGGCTACACCGACGTCATCAGCATGCACGAGCACGGGTTCACGAACGCCGTCGCGGCGCTCGGCACGGCCTTCCGCCTCGACCACATCAAGCTCATGGAGCGCCAGCGCGTGAACCGCATCATCTGCATGTTCGACGGCGACGCCGCGGGCCAGCGCGCGGCCGAGCGCGCCGTGCAGTTCATCGACAAGACCTCCGCAGAGCTGCGCTGCGTCGTTTTGCCGGACAACCAGGACCCGATGGAGTTCCTCCAGGCCCACCCGGCAGACGAGCTGCGCCCGCTGCTCGACGCCGCCCGGCCCCTGATGGACTTCGTCTTCGACAAGCGGCTCGCGGGCGCCGACCTCGGCAGCCCCGGGGCGCGCGTGGCGGTCCTCGAGTCGATGGCCAAGGTCCTCGCGCCGCTCAAGAAGTCCGTCGTGATGCCCGAGTACGCGGCACGGCTGGCAGACGCCCTCCAGATGGACCTGGGCGACGTCAAGGACGCCATCCGCGACGCGCCCATGCCGCGCGATGACTCCGGCTCCTCGCCGCGCCGCGGGCGCTCCGGCGGCTACCGCGACGGCGGACCGCGCGCAAAAGCGGTCTCGGGCGGGGGACGTGCGGGCGCGCCCGCCCTTGCGTCATCCGCGCCGTACGCGTCGGACGAGGACGGCTACGACTACGTGCCCGCCGAGGCCTACGAAGACGTCCCCGCGGAAGCATACGGCGACGCGGGCGGCTACGGCGGCGGCTACGGCGAGCCTGCGGCAGCCGGGACGGGCTTCTCGCCGGCCGCGGCGCCCGCCCCCGCGGCCCCGCGCTACCGGCTCTCCGAGGAGGAGCGCATGCAGCTCGCCTGCGAGCAAGAGCTCCTGTGCGCCCTGGCCGCCGACCCCGACCCCGTCAAGGCCTACGCCGAGCGCCTGGCGGACATCTCGTGGGCGGACTCTCGCCACGAGGCCATGGCCTGGGCGATGCTCTCCACGCCCGCGGGCGCATCGCCCGCAGACGTCGTCGCCGCCGCCACGGCCGCGTGCGAGTCGGCCCCGCAGGTGCTCTCCGCGGGGCGCGTCATGGGCGAGGCGGGCATGGAGGAGGGCCAGAAGCTCGAGCTCATCGTGAACACGCTCGAGTGGCTCTCGTGCCAGCGGCGGGTGCGCCAGATCCGCGGCAAGCTCCGCTCGGTCCCCGACGCGTACGGCGACGAGGCCCAGGAGCTCTATGCCGAAGCCGCTCGCCTGCAATCGAGGGCGAACGATTTGCGAGAGTGCTTATCCTCGACTAACAACGCGTAGTTTTTGGGTAATATAAGAAAGTTCATGCGTCGAAGGGATATACGTGGCAGCCAAGAAGACCAAAGACGAGGTCAAGCTTTCCGATGAGCTCGAGAAGGTCGTTGAGGACCTTGTGGGCGATGCCAAGGACGGCAGCGTGAGCGAGGACGACGTCCAGCTCGCCCTGCAGGAGATCGACGTCGACGGAGATGAGCTCGACGACGTCTACGAGAGCATCCGCGCCAAGGGCGTCGAGGTCGTCGAGTCCGACGCGGACTCCTCGGGCGACTCCTACTCCGCGACCGACGACTCCGACTCCGATGACTATTCCGACGACGATGACGACGAGGACGTCGACGACGAGGACGGCAACGACGAGTTCGGCGACGAGGACCACGACGTCGAGGCCGTGAGCGAGGCTAAGGCCGTCAAGGAGGCCCTGCGCTCCGTCCCCAAGGCCAAAGCATCCAAGCCCAAGCGCTCGAGCCGCGCCCGCGCCCGCCGCGTGGACACCTCGACCGTCATGCTCACCGGCGACCCGGTCCGCATGTACCTCAAGGAGATCGGCAAGGTCGACCTGCTGACCGCCTCCGAGGAGGTCAACCTCGCGATGAAGATCGAGGCCGGCACCGAGGCGACCCAGAAGCTCGAGGCCGCCGAGAACGGCGAGCTCAAGCTCACCCGCGCCGAGCAGCGCCGCCTCATGCGCATCGAGTCCGTGGGCCTCGACGCCAAGCAGCAGCTCATCAGCGCGAACCTTCGCCTGGTCGTCTCCATTGCCAAGCGCTACGTCGGCCGCGGCATGCTGTTCCTCGACCTCATCCAGGAGGGCAACCTCGGCCTCATCCGCGCGGTCGAGAAGTTCGACTACACCAAGGGCTTCAAGTTCTCGACCTACGCGACGTGGTGGATCCGCCAGGCCATCACCCGCGCCATCGCCGACCAGGCGCGCACCATCCGCATCCCGGTCCACATGGTCGAGACCATCAACAAGCTCATCCGCGTCCAGCGCCAGCTGCTCCAGGACCTCGGCCGCGACCCGACCCCCGAGGAGATCGGCGCCGAGATGGGCATGAGCCCCGACCGCGTGCGCGAGATCCAGAAGATCAGCCAGGAGCCCGTCAGCCTCGAGACCCCGATCGGCGAGGAGGAGGACTCCCAGCTCGGCGATTTCATCGAGGACTCCACCGCCGTCGCCCCTCCCGAGGCCGCGTCCGACTCCATGCTGCGCGAGCAGCTCGACCAGGTGCTCGATTCCCTCGCGGACCGCGAGCGCAAGGTCATCAAGTTCCGCTTCGGCCTGGAGGACGGCCACCCGCGCACACTCGAGGAAGTCGGCCGTGAGTTCGGCGTCACGCGCGAGCGCATCCGTCAGATCGAGTCCAAGACCTTGGCCAAGCTCCGTCACCCTAGCCGCTCCGGCCGTCTTAAGGACTACATGGAAGACTAGCTGCCAGGGCCCCGTTCGCGGGGCCCTGATTCGCATAAAGGAGAAGCACATGTTGCTCGAAGCACAGATGAACAGGCGCGATTTCCTTGGCCTCGCCGCCGCCTCCGCCGTCGCGCTCTCGCTGGGGGCCTGTGGCGGCTCTGCCGGCGGTTCCGGCACCGGTTCCGGCGCGGACGCAGATCAGGTGCGCTCGGCGCTCGAGACGTACCTCTCGCAGCTTAAGGCGGCCTCTGGCGAGGCGTTCGACCTCGCCGTCGCAAAGATGAAGGAGCTCTGCGCCGACCAGCTCGCCGACCTCGGCGCCACGCCCGAGGACCTCGCCCGCGAGTATCTCCAGAAGTTCGACTACGCGATCGAGGACGTCCAGGTCACGGGGGCAAGCGCGCTGGCCAAGGTGAAGATATCGGCCCGGTCCGTCACGAAGATCATCAAGGACACCGCGGCCAAGGGCGACCCGCTCCACTTCAAGCTGCAGGACCTCCTCGACACTATGCGCGATGCCCCGGTGCAGGACTCCGAGGCGAGTGTGTACTGCAAGAAGGCAAACGACGGCTCCTGGGACGTCAAGGACGGCCTCAGCCAGTCGCTCGTCAAGCTCTGCTTCTAGGCCTACGCCGACGCCCCGCGCCGGACGAGCTATCCCTCAGAGAGGAACGCCATGCCCAAGCGAATCATCGCCCTGCTCTCGTCTGTGCTCCTGGCCGTTTGCGCGTTTGCGACCGCGGGTTGCGGCGCCGGCGGCGAGGACGACGCGCGCGCGGCCGCTGAGGCCGCGCTTTCGCGCCTGTGGTCGTCGCCCGACGACGCCTGGCAGATCCTGGGCGACGAGTCCTGCACCGAGATCCAGCGACTCGGCGTGGCGCCCGAGGACTTCCTCAAGGCATATTTCGACGGGGCGTCGTATGAGGTGGGGGAGGTCTCCGTCGACGGATCGGCGGCCACGGCGCAGCTGACGCTGCGCACGCGCTCGATGGCTGACGTGAGGACCACGCTTTCGGACGCCTACACCGCGCAGACCCTCGCGAACGGGGGCTACCCCGAGGAGTCCGATCTTTACCTTATCGTCGGCGACAAGCTCCTCGATTGCGTGAGGGCGGCGCCGGTGCAGGAGCACAGCTGTGAGGTCGCGCTCCAGAAGTCCGACGGAACCTGGAGGCTCACCGACGAGGGAAGTGCAGCCTTGGGCTCGACGTTGGTAGGCCAGTGACCTGCGGTTTCTTGGAATCTCGGAAATTCGCCAAAGTTTTTTGAGATTCTCGCTTGCATGGCTCGTAGATTCCTGTATAGTTCTTTCTTGCGCGAAGGCAGCGCAGAACATATTCCCCGGTGGCGCAGTGGTAGCGCAGCTGACTGTTAATCAGCGTGTCGCAGGTTCGAATCCTGCCCGGGGAGCCAGAATTTAAGGACCCGGCTTCGAGCCGGGTTTTCTTTTTTCGATCAATACAGGGTCTCTGACTTTTACGTGGCAACCCATGCCCTGTGCTACGATTTCCCAGTACGTGTTCACCGATTCCAGCGATTCCCGGGAGGAATCTTGGCAGACTCCGCAACCGTTACCAACGAGAAGTCCCTGGTGCGCGCCCACAAGAAGGCGCAGCGAAAGAAGGACTTCTTTATCCTCCAGCAGCTCGTGACCAAGGACTTCAAGCTCCGCTACCGCCGCAGCGTCCTCGGCGTCATCTGGAGCGTCCTCAACCCGCTCCTGATGATGATCATCATGAGCTTCGTCTTCTCGTATTTCCTGAAGAGCGGCGACATCCAGAACTACCCGCTCTACCTCATCGTCGGCAACATCACCTTCATGCTCATGAGCGACGCCACCAACGGCGGCCTCGGCTCCATCATCGGCGCCTCGTCGCTGCTCAAGAAGGTCAAGATCGACCGCTGGGTCTTCCCGGTCCAGAAGGTCTTCTCGGCCGCGGTCAACTTCGCCTTCAGCCTCATCGCCGTCGCCATCGTCATGCTCTTCTTCCGCATCCCGCCCACCATCCACATGCTCTGGATGTTCGTCGCGCTGCTGCTGCTCATGGTGTTCTGCATCGGTATCAGCCTGCTCATCGGCGCGCTCGCGGTCTTCTTCCGCGACATGATCCACCTCTGGAGCGTCCTTCTGACCGCGTGGACCTACCTCACCCCGATCTTCTGGAGCCTGAAGCTGCTCACGGACAACCCGGCGACCCCCGGCTTCGTCATCGCAGTGGTCAAGCTGAACCCGATGTTCAACTACATCGAGATCATGCGCAGCGCCATTGTCTACCAGGCCAACCCCTCCTGTATGTGCCTGCTGCTCGCCGCCGTGTGGGCCGTCGTCGCCCTCATCGCGGGCATCGCGGTCTTCAAGAAGACCGAGCACAAGTTCATCCTCTACATCTAGGAAGCGAGCCGCACCATGGCATACGTCTCTTTGCCCGCGTCCCCCGACGAGGAGTACTCCATCGAGGTCGACGACGTCTCTATGATCTTCAACATCGCTTCTGAGGTCCTTAACAACCTCAAGGAGTACTTCATCAAGGCCATGCGCCACGAGCTGTTCTTCAAGGAGTTCCGGGCCCTCAACCACATCTCGTTCAAGGTCCGCAAGGGCGAGGTCGTGGGGCTCGTGGGCACAAACGGCTCCGGCAAGTCCACGATGCTCAAGTGCATCGCCGGCGTCCTCGAGCCCTCTGAGGGCACGATCAAGGTCCGCGGCAACATCGCGCCGCTGATCGAGCTCGGCGCGGGCTTCGACCCCGAGCTCACCGCGCTGGAGAACATTTATCTCAATGGCGCGCTGCTGGGCTACTCGCACGATTTCATCGATGAGCACCTCCAGGACATCATCGATTTCGCCGAGCTCCAGGACTTTATGGAGATGCCGCTGAAGAACTACTCGAGCGGTATGGTCGCGCGCATCGCCTTCGCCATCGCGACGGTGACCGAGCCCGATCTACTCATCGTCGACGAGACACTGTCGGTCGGCGACGTCTTTTTCCAGGAGAAGTGCCTGAAGAAGATCCGCTCCTTCATCGACTCAGGCAAGGTCACGGTCCTCTTCGTCAGCCACTCGATGGATCAGGTCGCAAAGATCTGCGACCGCTGCGTCTGGATCGAGAAGGGCCAGCAGCGCATGGACGGCCCCACCGCCGAGGTCCTCGAGGCGTACGAGAATCAGTTCAAGTAGAGCCGGCGTTGTAGGGGGTGTGCGGGCTTCTTTGCCGTCGCTGCGCATCCCCTCGAAATCTAACCCCCAAATGAGGGACGTTTTCGATGGCTATTGCCATCAGAAACGTCCCTCGTTTGGGGGTTAGTTGCCATCCCTGGTCACCAACACTGGGTGACAGTCATTAACACTGGGTGACAGTCATTGGCTGCAGCTTTTGAGGACACACATGATTTCTTTTTTTGAAAGGTTGTGCCCGGGCCGGGAAGCGAGCTTCTACCCGAAAAATCACTCTGTCAATCTGAGCGTCGTGATTGTGGTCCTGTCCGAGTGTAAATAGAGAGCCGTTCTGTCGGGTAATCAAGCTTGTCCATGCCCTCGGGATCTCTCTTAACCGTCTTTTGGAACAGCGTCCATCCAACCTCTAAGCGGACGATGTGCTTGGCTTGGATTGACCCAGGCCGTCGCCTGTCAAATTCGCTGGTGACTATGGTGTAAATCTTGTTCAAGGCGAAGATCGATGCCTCGCTGACGGCTTTGGAGATGACGTCCTTCGCCTTATCCTAGATTCTGGTCAATCGAATTGTGTCAAGTCATTGACAACTCCCTCGGCTGATTCCGCGGCCGTATGGACGTAATGAATCATGTCCATATCACGCTTCGTCGGGACGATTCTTCCCGGCGAATTCCCAGTGCTCCATAATGAGCGTCCCGTCTGCCTTGCACTCGCGGATCACGCATTTCTTTGCCTCTGACGAATCGACGACATCATTGTCGTTATTGAGATAGTAAATCTCTGAATAGTCGCCTCCGGCAGGCGTTGGCTCATTGGCACGCTCGTAAGATGACATCTTAGTCTCCGAGGAACTGGTTGATTTTATGATTGAGCTGGTAGGGACATCTCGCTCTTTTTGAGCGGCGCTGGTCTGACTGGTAACTAATATTCAGTGACTTTGTGTACTGATTACTGAACCTTTCGCGGGAATAGATAGAGAGGTCGGAGGCTGACTTTGGACATGACGGCTAAAGAAAATTTCTCCATTTTCTTCTTTGGCATTTGCTTACCCGGTCGCATCAATGGCGTGGGCCTATCTGGAGGTGCGCGATATCGACAGGTACGACGGGGACAATCATTTTGTAGATGATGTCGTTGCTGCCGCAATTGACGGGTCGCTTTTTGAAAGGGCTAAAGCCTAGTCCCATCAGCAAGGATGACGCCAAGATTGTTGATTGCTCGGTCTTCTTTGTTTGCGGGATAACTGTTGAATTAGCTAGGGTACTTCTCTGGAAGTACCCTATGTTACCGAGAATTGACAAAACCGCAGGTCGTGGAAAGAAGGGCGCTTGAGGGACGCTGTTAGGGTACTTCTATGGAAGTACCTTATGTTCTCGGAGCGGATTCACGGCGAGGCAATGCGCGAGCTCGCAGCCCAGAACACCCGCGCCGTATACCAGAGTTCGCACGTGAGTCCCTTATTTCCGATAGAAGTGGAAGTCGCAGCAATCCCCGCCGTACCCCAGGGTCTTTGTGCGCGAGAAGCCCAATTCTCTGAGGCCGCCGTAGTTCACGTCGTCGACGTCGCAGAACAGCGGGCACAGCTCCGGGCATCCGTTTTCCACGCAAGCGTCGTGCCAGAGGCACTTGGTGATCGAGGCGTCAAAATAGTCGCGGCCGTGATCCTGCGTGCTCTCCCAGAGATCGCTCGTGCGCATGGTGTGCAAGAAAACGTGTTTGTAGATGCCGAAGAACCCGGGGATGACCTGGGCTTTATTTGTGAAAGCGTGCTTTTGCGCGGCAACGACGTCCATCATGTACGAGCGCATGAGCTCGCGTGCGTGCTCATGCGGAAGCGAGGATCCCATGAGCGCCTTATAGAGCGCAATGCGGGGGAGGATGGTCTCCTCGAGGGTCTTTGCCTGCTCGGCGGATTTGCCGGAGACATTGGAGATAAGTTCGCGAAGCAGTGCGGATTGCCGTGCGAACAACTCGCGCGCGGCGTGGCCCTCCAAGTTGTCGGTGAGAAATTCCTTGATGTCTGCCTGTTGCTTGCTGCCCATGATGCCCGATCCTCCGGAAGCCGCTTGTTCGCTTCATGCAAGAAAGTATAGCATGGCTAACTTATTCGTTTTCGCTCATGAGGCGGAGGTGGTGTGAGCCTGTGATCCGCTGGTTTCCCTTTGGGGCTCTATTGCCGATGCCGTTCGCCGGAACCTGGGACGGCGGGTCCAGTCAGGCGGCATAATCTCAGGGATGGGGGAGGGCGCGAGCCCTTCTTGGCGAAGGGGCTGTTATGGACTACCGCAAGTCGAATAGGGAGCCGGCGCGAAAGAACGCACTCGGCGAAGAGCCAATGCGCGACGTCGCGACCAGCGAAGCCCGAGATGCCAACGAAGCCCGAGATGCCGCTTCTGATTCCTTGGGTTCCGCGCCCACAAAGAAGACCGACTGCAAGTGGCCCGAGCGCAGCGACATCGTCGAGCCTTGCGACGTCTGGTTCAAAGGCGACGACCGCGCTATCGTGACTTGCAGCCCCAACAGCCCGCATCCTCGCGTCTACCTCATGAAGCACGAGACCATCTGGACGGTCGACGACGTCGTTGAGGACGCCGACCTCGAGCAGCTGCTCGAGGGCTACGAGCTTGCCCCGAACGAGACCGAGGACCAGAAGTATGCGATCACGAAGGTGCTCTGCGAGCACCTTGCATACGTTTGGCGAGGCAGCTCCGATGCCGATGCGGATTCGTATTCTTGGACTCCGTCGGCTGAGTTCGCTTCGAGCGAAGACATTGAGCCGGAATCTAAGCCTGACTTTGGGCCGCAGCCTAACTATGAACCGCGGCCCCAAACCTCTCAACAGCGCTCGGGTTGGCACAAGTACTTCGGCATCAGCATCAATTTCTAGCAGCACCTTTTTTGCTGCTGCATTGGCGAATCCAGTGAGCGTTTCTCGCTTTTGATAGTTTCCCGTCTTTGAGATCGAGGGCGGCGAGCAACGCTTACTTCTTTGTAGCTGTGCAGACTGTACAACAGAAGTGCAGCCTGCACTTCCGAGAAAAACGCTGAGTGCAGTCTGCACTTCAAAGGTGCGGCCTGCATAACCCCGCTGTAGTGCAGCCTGCACAAGCTGGCAACAGTGCAGCCTGCAGAAGCTGACGGCAGTGCGGCATACACAAGCTCGCTGCAGTGCATCATGCGCAAGCAAAACTTAGTGCACCCTGTACAGCTTGCCGAAGTTCTGAGCGAAGCGCGGGCTGCATCCTTCTCGGTTGGGCTGACGGAGCGAACTATCGCCAGTACCGTGAGGCAGTCTACTCAACTATCCCGAAGAGCAGTCTGCTCTATGGGAGAGAAGTCTTCTCTTCTGGAAATGCGAGGGAAAGAAGTCTTCTCTTGTCATGAGAAGTCTTCTCGGATGCGCAGAAGAGAACGCTGCCCTTGACAGCCTCGGCAATCCCCCAGGTAAATCCCCACGTCATCAAAGATTGGCACATGGATTAGCACAAGCGATGTGGCGCCGCCCGCCCTCGACACCTCGTCGACCGCTCGCCGCCGCGGCCCTTGCCCATCGCGCCGCGCAGGCGTACACTCTCACAGAACCTTTAAGCGCGGTACGAGAGACCAGCAAGGTGAGACACCCCTCAACCACGAGGGACGCCCATAGACGAGCTGGATGTCCTGTGCCGCGCGCAAACGGTCAGGGCATCTTTTTTGTCGAAGGGAGTCCCATGGAAGAGGCCAGGCTCAAGGCCCAGATCATGGACGAGCAGGCGATGGGCCGCGCCCTCACCCGCATCGCCCACGAGGTCATCGAGCGCAATGAGGGAGCCGAGGGCATCGGCATCGTCGGCATCGTGAGCAGGGGAGCGATCCTCGCGCCGATGCTCGCCGACGAGATCGAGAAGATCGAGGGCATCCGCCCGCCGGTGGGCACGCTGGACATCAGCTTCTACCGCGACGACGTCAGCCGCCACATCGCGCCCGTGCTCCACAGCACCAACATCCCGTTCAACGTTGACGACCACGACATCATCCTCGTGGACGACGTCCTGTTCACGGGCCGCACTATCCGCTCGGCGCTCGACGCCCTCATCGACTACGGCCGCCCGAAGACCGTCCAGCTCGCCGTCATGGTCGACCGCGGCCACCGCGAGCTGCCGATTCGCGCCGATTACGTGGGCAAGAACGTCCCCTCCTCCCGCGACGAGGACGTCCGCGTGAACATCAAGCCCAGCGACGACACCACGTCCGTCGAGATCTGGACCAAACCGAGCAAGCACAACGGAGGTGCGCAGTAATGCTCTCAGTCAAGCACCTGATCGACACCACGAGCCTCACCGAGGACGACATCTACCAGATCCTCGACACGGCCCGCGCGTTCGAGGACGTCAACAACCGCGCCATCAAGAAGGTCCCGGCTCTCCGCGGCCGCACGATCGTGAACCTCTTCCTGGAGCCCTCTACCCGCACGAAGTCCTCCTTCGAGCTCGCCGAGAAGCGCCTCTCGGCCGACTCCCTCAGCATGGGCGGCGCCACGTCGTCCGTCGTCAAGGGCGAGTCGCTCGCGGATACCATCCAGACCATCGACGCCATGAACGTCGACATGTTCGTCTGCCGCGCCAAACTCGCCGGCACTCCGCAGAAGATTACCGAGCACACCAACGCCATCGTCATCAACGCTGGCGACGGCAAGCACCAGCACCCCACGCAGGCCATGCTTGACCTTTACACCATGCGTAAGCACTTTGGCCACCTCGACGGCCTCAAGGTCGCCATCGTGGGAGACCTTTCCCACAGCCGCGTGTGCGGCTCTTTGGTCCCCGCCCTCAAGACGGTCGGCGCGGACGTCACCCTCGTCGGCCCCCCGACCTTCCAGGTCGACGACCCCGATTACTTTGGCGTGCCCCAGACCGCGGACTTCGATTCCGTGATTCCCGAGATGGACGTTATCTACATGCTGCGCGTCCAGCTTGAGCGCATGGAGGGTGCCTCCATTCCTTCTCGCCGTGAGTACAACCGCCTTTGGGGCCTCGACATGAGCCGCGTGGACAAGATGAAGCCCAATGCCATCATCTGCCACCCGGGCCCCATGAACCGTGGCATGGAGATCAACGCGGACGTGGCCGACTGCGCCCGTTCCAGGATTCTGACCCAGGTCAACTCCGGCGTGCTTACCCGCATGGCCGCCATGTACCTGCTTCTGGGAGGAGAGAACAATGGCATTTCTGCTTAAGGGCGCGCACGTCGTAGACCCGCAGGTGGGCCTCGACGGCTTCCGCGACGTTTTGATCGAGGACGACAAGATCGCCGCCGTCTCGGAGGGCATGGAGGCACCCGAGGGCGCCGTCGTCATCGACGCGCACGACAAGTACCTCGTCCCCGGCCTCGTGGACATGCACGTCCACTTCCGCGATCCCGGCTTCGAGTACAAGGAGACCATCGCCACCGGCTCCGCCGCGGCCGTCCACGGCGGCTTCACCGACGTGGCCACCATGCCCAACACCGACCCGGTTACCGACACCGGCGCCGAGATCCGCTACCAGATCGACCGCGCCCACGCCGCCGGCCTCTGCCATGTGCGCCCCATCGGTGCCATGACGCGCGGCGAGAAGGGCGAGTCCCTCGCCGAGATCGGCGACATGGTCATCGAGGGCGCGGCCGCGTTCTCCGACGACGGCCACGGCGTCCAGTCCGCCGGCATGATGCGCACCTGCATGGAGTACATCGCCCAGTTCGACCGCGTCGCGCTCGCCCACTGCGAGATCGAGTCGCTGTCGGGCCACGGCGTCATCAACGAGGGCCGCGCGTCCACGCGCCTCGGCATGTTCGGCTGGCCGGCGCTCGCCGAGGAGCTCGAGATCTACCGCGACATCGAGCTCGTCCGCCTCACCAACTGCCCGCTGCACATCTGCCACATCTCCACAAAGAAGGGCCTCGACCTCGTGCGCGCCGCCAAGGCCGACGGCCTGCCTGTGACCTGTGAGGTCACCCCGCACCACCTCTTCCTCAACGAGGAGGACATCACCGACGCCTACGACACGAACCTCAAGATGAACCCGCCGCTGCGCACCCCTGAGGATGCCGCGGCCCTGCGCGAGGGCGTGCTCGACGGCTCGATCGACTGCGTCGTGACCGACCACGCGCCGCACGCACCGCACGAGAAGGACTGCGAGTGGGAGATCAGCTTCTTCGGCATCGTGGGCCTCGAGACCTCCCTGCCGCTCATGCTGCAGAACCTCGT
>QAKZ01000040.1 GCA_003150175.1 Coriobacteriia bacterium | reverse complement strand
ACGTTGCGGGCGATGATGACCTTCTGCGGAAGGCCGGAGCCCTTGGCGGTCTGCACGTAGTCCTTGTCGAGCTCCTCGACCATGGCGGTGCGGACGATGCGCGTCATCTGGCCGGTGAGCGGCACCGCGAGCGCGATGGCGGGCATGATCATGCGCGCCATGTAGCCGCCGAAGTTGGCGAGGGGGTCGGGCAGCGCGCCGGAGGCGGGCAAAAGGTGCATATAGGACGAGAACACGAGGATGAGCAGGACGGCCAGCCAGAACGACGGCGTGGCGAGCCCCGCGATGGAGAAGAAGCGAATGACCTGGTCAGGCCACTTGTCTCTGTACAGGGCGGCTATGATGCCCAGCAAGAACGACACGACCGCCCCTATGAGCAGGCCGAGGAAGGTGAGTTGCATGGTCACGGGCAGGGCCTTGGCCACGCGCTCGGCCACGGAGTTGCGGCGGGCGCTGTAGGTGCCGAGGTCGCCGTGGAGCAGATCGCCCATGTAGCGGACGTAGCGGACGGGCCAGGGGTCGTCCAGCCCGTACTCCTTGTGGTACTCCGCCACCTGCTCGGGGGTGGCGCTTTCTCCCAACGCGTTGTACGCCGGGTCGATCGGCGAGAACGACATCAGGAAGAAGATCAGGAAGGTCACGGCGAAGGCCATGATGGGAAGCGCGACCAGGCGCCTTCCGATGAGGCGCAGGAGATTGTTCACTTGGCCTCTCCCCTCTCTTTGCGGTCCGATGGGATTCACATGGAAGGCCCGAGCAACTGGCGGTCGCTCGGGCCCCCTTTCTTGTGTGCTCAGCTGGCCTGCGGCAGCTCGGGGCTGTTCCGGCAGGTACTGCGGAGCCGAGTCGCTACGCCTTGACGGTCGTGATGCCCGCGAGCTGGACGCCGGTGGTGCCGATGCCCTTGAAGGAGTCGCTCACCTTGACGCCATCGGGGTTCGCGCTCTCGCGCCAGGAGCCGGTCGGGGTGACGACCTGCAGCAGCGGGTAGAGGACGACGTTCTCGGCGAGGATGTCGAAGCACTGGTTCCAGAGATCCTGCTGGTCGGAGCCGGAGGCGCCCAGGGCGTCGTTCATGAGGCCGTTGAGTTTCTTCCACTCCTCGGAGGTGTTCCAGGCGCAGCGGGTCTTCATCCAGACGTTGTCGCCGAACCACCAGTTGAGCAGCAGGTCGGTGTCGCCGCCGAAGCAGGACGGGTCGCCGGGGGCGATGAGGATGTCCCAGGACTCGTCGGCCTGGTCGATGGCGGAGTAGGTCGCGGGCGACTTGTCGGAGGTAAGGGTCACCTTGAAGCCAAGGGCCTCGAGGTCCTGCTGGGCCTGGGTGCCCATGGCGACGACCTGAGCGTTGTCGGTGGTGCGCAGCACAAGGTCGCCGGGGGTGACGCCGGCCTCGGAGATCAGGCTCTTGGCCTTGTCGGCGTCATAGGTGTAGGTGACGGAGGCCTTGTGGTAGTTGGTGAAGGAGTCGGGCAGGTAGCTCGTGGCGATGGAGGCCATGCCCGAAAAGGCGTTGGAGACCATCTGGTCGGTGTTCAGCGCGTACATGATCGCCTGGCGGGCCTTGACGTTGTCCCACGGGGCCTTCTTGACGTTGAACATGATGAAGCGGGTGCCGAAGCCCTTGACCTCGTCGATGGTGACGCCGGCGGCCTTGAGCTGGTCGATGGACTCGGGCGGCACGGACTCGGAGATGAGGGTGGAGCCCTCCTGCTCGGCGGTGGTGCGGGCGGTGGTGTCGGTCAGCGAGTCGATGCGCAGCTCGTTGTCCTTGGCCGCGAACTCGCCGTTGTAGTTCGGGTTGGGCTTGAGGACGACGTAGGTGTCGGACATCTCGTCGTACATCCAGGGGCCGGAGCCGACCGGCTTAGCCTTGGCGTCGTCGGCCGAGAGGGCAGCCGGCATGACCTTGATGATGGCCAGGCGCTCCTTGAGCAGCGAGAAGTTCGAGATGTTGCACTTGACGGTGACGGTGGAGTCATCCTTCTTCTCGATCGAGTCGAACATGGTGAGGAACGAGACGTACATGCCGCCCTCGGCGGTGGCGCGCTTGAAGGAGTCGACGACATCGTCAGGGGTGACGTCGGTGCCGTCGGAGAACTTGGCGCCGGAGCGCAGCTTGACCTCGTAGGTGTTGTCGTCGACCTGGGTCGGGTCGCCGTCGGCGAGGCCGGAGACCACGGAGTAGTCGGTGAAGTCGATGTTGTAGAGACCCTCCATGACGTTCGCGTTGGCCGAGAGGCAGAACGCGGACGAGCAGTTGGCGGGGTCGTAGGAGGACGGCGAGTAGGCGGAGCCGACGGTCAGGGTGCCGCCGCCCTCGGTGCCGGCGGACGACGTGCCGGCGTTGGAGCCGGAGTCGCTCGTGGAGCCGCCGCCGCAGGCAGCGAGGCCGAGCGTCGCGGCGAGCGCGGAGCCGCCCAGGAACGCGCGGCGAGAAACGCTGGAGTTCACGATCTTGTTCATGTCTTCCTCTTCCTCTGGTGGTTTCCTCTTGCGGCCGCTTCCCCGCGGCCACCTTGTTGCCAGAGAGACTACCCGAGGTTGCGCCAACGCAGGCCCGCAATCCCGCCCAACGGCATGTTGGGCACCGGCTAGCGGTTGTTTACAAAGGTGAGCGGCGCTGAGTTTCCCCGATCGGCGGGAATCGGGTTATCCGCGCGCATCCTCTCCACTGGTATCACGTTCTATGTGCCATTTATTTAGCTGGCATTAATTAATAGATACGTCTTGAGGAGTGGTTTGCGCATCTGAGTACCAGTTCCGCGCAAACGTTTACAACGTCAGTGTTTAGTTCATTACTTTATTGTAATGACGAAAAGGGACAGTCCCTTTTCGTCATTTTGCGACCAGATGATAAAAAGGGACTGTCCCTTTTCGTCATGCGAGCTCGTGGAGGGCTTGGTAGACGGCGTGGGCCACCTCGGCGGGGACGCCGGGGACGGCGGCGATCGCCTCCTCGTCGGCGGCGCGCAGGCGCTTGAGCGAGCCGAACTCGCGCATGAGCAGGCGCTTGCGCTTAGGACCGACGCCGGGGACGTCGTCGAGCACAGAGGCTGTCATCGCCTTGCCGCGCAGCTCGCGGTGGAAGGTAATGGCGAAGCGGTGGGACTCGTCGCGCACCTGCTTGATAAGGTAGAGCGAGGGCGAGCCGGAGGGCAGTACGACCGGGGTCTCGTCCCAGGGGACGAAGACCTCCTCGTCGGACTTCGCCAGGCCGCAGACCGGGATGTCGAGGCCGAGGGCGGCGAGCTGCTCCATAGCCGCCGTGAGCTGAGGCTTGCCGCCGTCGACCACGAGAAGGTCCGGCCGGCTGCCAAAGCGCGCGTCCGCCATGCGTTCGGGCGCGTAACGGCGGCCGAGCACCTCGGACATGCTCACGAA
The DNA here is from genome assembly GCA_003150175.1 of Coriobacteriia bacterium. GTDB lineage: Bacteria > Actinomycetota > Coriobacteriia > Coriobacteriales > Atopobiaceae > Paratractidigestivibacter. The sequence continues at coordinate 31,346 of QAKZ01000040.1, read as the reverse complement.
GTCGTTGGCCTCGGTGAGCGGGGTCTGGATCTTGAAGCGGCGGTACTGGGACTTGTCCGGCCGGCCGTTGGTGAAGACGACCATCGACGCCACGGTAAAGTGCCCGTGGAGGGTCGAGATGTCGAAGCACTCGATGCGCATGGGCGGAGCGTCGAGGGCAAGGGCGCTCTCGAGCTGGAGCAGGGCTTTATTGGTCCGGTCGTCGGCGTAGCCGGTGCGCACCATGTAGCGCATGAGGGCGTGGCGCGCGTTGGCCTCGGCCATCTGGAGCAGGCGGCGCTTCTCGCCGCGCTGGGGAAGGTGGAGACGAACGTTGTGCCCGCGCTTCTGCGCGAGCCAGCCGGCGATGACGTCGGAGTCGGCGAGCGCGACCGAGAGGCAAACCTCGGAGGGGATGTCGGCGGTCTCGTCGTAGTAGCGCTTGACGAAGCCGGCCTGGAGCTCGTCCTCCCCCACGTCGGCGCCTTTGTCGAGGATGAACTCGACGGAGCGGACCGTGCGGCCCTCGCGCACGACGAAGACGCACGCGCAGCTGATGGTCTCCTCGCGGTAGAAGCCGATGAGGTCGAGGTCCACGTCAGACGAGAACATGACCTGCTGCTTGACGTCGAGGGCGTTGAGCCCCTGGAGGCGCGCCTTCAGACGGCCCGCGCGCTCGAAATCGAGGTCGGCAGCCGCCTCCTGCATCTGCTCGGTGAGCTCGCCGACGATGTGGCTCCTCTTTCCCTGGAGGAAATCCTCGACTTGGCGCACGTGGCGGGCGTACTCGACGGTGTCGATGGCCCCGCAGCAGGCGCCGGGCCCGCGGCCGACGTGGTAGTCGAAGCAGGGGCGGCACTTGCCGGCGAGCACGATGTTGGCGACGGCGGCCTGGTCGGGCTCGCGCTCGAGCAAGCGCCGGGCGCGCTTCCACTCGGCGCAGGTCGCACTGCAGATGGGGACGAACTTGCGCAGGGTATCGATGGTCTCGCGCGCGGCCTTGGCATCGGTGTAGGGCCCGAAGTAGCGCGTGCCCTTGCGGTGCTTCTCGCGCGTGTACTTGATCGCGGGAAAAACATCCGACTCGGTGACGGCGATGTAGGGATAGGACTTGTCGTCCTTGAAGTCGACGTTGAAGTAGGGGTGGTACTGGGCGATGAGGTTGCGCTCGAGCACGAGCGCCTCGTACTCGGAGCCCACGACGACATAGTCGAAGGACTTGACCACCTGCATCATGAGGGGGATCTTCTGGCGGTCGTCGGTGAGGCCGACGTACTGCTTGAGCCGGGCGCGGAGGTTCTTCGCCTTGCCCACGTAGACGACGGTGCCGGAGGCGTCGCGCCACAGGTAGCAGCCGGGTTCGGTGGGCACGAGCGCGACCTGGTCGACGAGGGACGCCGCGCCGTCGAGCGCTGCTGTGACGTGCTCGCGCGCCGCCTTGCGGTCGCTCGCGTCCATGCAGTCCTGGTCGTCAGGCACCTCTTCGCCCTCCTGTCCTAGAAGAAGGCAGGCACCTCCACGCGCAAGGTGCCTGCCTGTGAGTTCCATCTGATTCTACCCGCGTAGGGCAGGAGCATCGGGACCAAGCCCCGCAAGCGCCCTTAAACGGGGCTGCCGCCGCCGCAGAAGCCGTCGTCGTAGGTGACGCCGGTGATCACGACGCCGGAGCCGTAGCCGTTGGCGTGGATGACGTTGCCGCCGCCGATATAGATGGCCACGTGGTAGATCGTGCCGCCGGAGGCGTAGAAGACGAGGTCACCGGGAGAGAGCTGTGAGGTGGAGGACTTCAGGTTGCCCCTCGAGCAGACGCTGCTGTACTGCTCGCGCGAGGAGTGCGGGATGGAGATCCCTGCGCAGCCGTAGGCGTAGCTGGTGAGGCCGGAGCAGTCCATAGCCACGCCCGGGTTGCAGGCGCCGTAGGAATACGGGACGCCGAGCTGGGTGCGCGCGGCGTTGATGATCGTCGATGCGGTGGAGCCGGAGACGCTGGAGCCGCCGCCATTGGACGAGCCGCCGTTGTTGTTGGAGGACCCGCCGTTGTTGGAGGAGCCGGAATTACCCGAGTTGGAGCTGGACGAGCTCGAGCCGTTGCTGGAGGAGCCCGAGTTGCCGGAGTTGGCGTTGGACACCCCGCCGTTGCTGGAGGAACCGGAGTCGCCGGACGAGGACTCGGCGGCCTTCTGCTGCTCGGCCGCGGCCGCGGCTGCGGCCTTCTCGGCCTCCTCCTGCTGGCGCTTGGCCTCGGCCTCGCGCTCGGACTGCAGGGCGGCCTGCAGCTCGCTGGAGAGCCCGCCGACATAGGACTGGGCATCGGAGCGGGCGGACTCGAGCGAGGCCTGCTCGTCCTGCTGCTGGGAAAGCAGGGTCGAGAGGCTGTCCTCCTCGCCGGCGAGCTCGTCCTTCTTTGCGTTGAGGTCGGCGACCAGGTCGTTGGTCTCCTTGATCTTCTCGGAGTTGGCCTCCGAGATCTTGTTCGCGTAGGTGATGTTGCTCACGAGCTGGGCGAAGTCCTTGGACTCCAGGACGAGCTCGAGCAGCGTGGTGTTGCCGCCTGCCTTGTAGTTGGTCGAGAGGTGCTCGGCGAGCCCTGCCTGGGCATCGGCAACCTTCTGCTGCTGCTCGGCGATCTGGGGCTTGAGCTCGTCGATGTGCGACTGGACCTCGTCCAGCTGCGCGGAGGTGTCCTCGCACTTGGCCTCGGCAATCTCGAGCTGCTTGGTAAGGTCGTCGAGCTTGGCCTTGGCATCGGAGAGCTGGCTCGAGAGCTCCTGGGAGGACGCGGCATAGGCGATGGTGGCAAGAGGAGCGCCCCCCGCCAGAAGGCCGGAGAGCGCAACGGCGCCGACGGCGCGAGCGACTCGGTGGGTACGGTTGATCTGCATATAGAACCTCGCGTTTGCGATTCAAGGCGTTTGCATTAATAGTTGCCATTCTAGCAAGCGGAGGAGCCGAGGCAAAGCGCCTACAGCTCCTCCATCTAGCTTTAGGGTCGCTCGAGGGTTTGCCCCGAGGGGGACCTGTGCGGTCGGCCAAACAGACCGGGCGGGCACGCGACTTGCAGCCCGGTTAGAACTTGCTGTGGAAGTTCACGCGGTTCAGGCGCGCGTACAGGCGCTGGGCCAGCGAGTCCTCGCTGTTGAGCAGCGGGCTTTTGGCCACGCCGGCCTTGATGGACTCCTCGACCCCCTGCTTCAGGACGGGGTCGGTGACCTCCTTGCGCACGATGTCGTAGGGCGGCACGCAAAAGAGGAACGGGCGGTCGCAGGCGCGCTCAGCGGACGTGAGCGACTGGCGGGTGTCGTTGCCGCAGACGAACTTCTCGACGATGGGCTTGACGAAGGGGACGCCGGCGAGGGTCATGTAGTAGGTGTTGCGGCCGGGGCGCGCGTTGATCTCGAGGAAGCGGGGCTTGCCATCGGCGCCGTCCATGACGTCGAAGTTGCCGTAGCCCTCGTATCCGACCTTCTTGCAGAAGCGCGCCGCGCAGTCCAGGAGATCGAGGCGGTCCTCGCCGAGGATGACGAGCGGGTTGCCGATGCCCTTGGCGCTGCGGTCCTGGACGAGCACGTGGCCGACGCGGCCGAGGGTCATCTCGCCGTGCTCGCAGAACACGGTGACGGAGTGGAGGGAGTCGTCGCGGACGGCCAAGCACTCCTGGACGAGCAGATACTTGCTGTAGCTCGTGCCCTTGACGTCAGAGATTAGCTTGCGCAGCTCGGCGGGCGAGTTGACCGTGTGGATCTTGCGCTTGCCCTCGAACTCGGCGTAGTGCCACTCGGCGCTGTTCGCCGGCTTGACGATCATGGGGTACTCGTGTCCGTTGATGACCTCGTCGGAGATCACGTCGATGCCGGGGATCGGGTCGAGGCCCTCGCCGCAGGCAACGAGCCAGGTCTTCGGGTACGGGATGCCGAGCTCGGAACACAGGCCGTAGAACTTCTCCTTCATCGTGATGACGCTAAAGAGGGAGTAGTCGTTGTAGGGCACCGCGAAGCCGGCAGCGGTGAGCTCAGACTTGTTTTTGGAGAGGATCTCGGCGTACCAGTCGCCGCTCGCCACGAGCAGGGGCTTGCGCCCCTCGGCGCGGCACTCGGGCGCGATCGTCTCCTTGAGGTAGGCGAGAAGTTCCTCCTCGCGCTCGACGCCGTCCACGCAACGGTAATCATTCCATTTGCTGCGGCTCGTGAACTTGATGTCGTACTTGGCCAGCACGATCGAGTCGACCCCGTAGGTCTCGTGGAACTGACGGGTGTAGGAATACCCGAGGACGTCGGCACCGAGGACGATGGGACGGAAGGTCTTTCCGATCTGGAGGTCTTGCGAGGTGGGCTGCATGGATGCGTGCGCTCCTTTGCTAGGGTTTAGCTAATGGTCGAGTATACGCCAGGGCATAGGCTCCCCGACGACGCGCCTCAGCGGCGCTTGAGCTTGCCGAGGATCCGGCCAAAGAAGGCCGCCTCGGGGATGTGCAGCGCCAGGGCGGCGCCGAAGGTCACGGCGACCGCGGGAACGCCTCCGCACACAAGGATGAGGAGTGCGCGAGGCAGCGTGAGCGCGCCCGCGTCGCCTCCCATGAGATGGAGGATCAGCGCGCCGACCGCGGCGCCGGCAAGGCCGAGCGCGAGCGAGCGGACGAGCGAGACGACGAAGCCGGTAAGGTCGATGCCCTCGACGGAGCGGCGGATGATGACGACCGAGATCACGTCGAGCACGACCATGTACAGCGCGCTTCCGAGCGAGACCGCATGGATGCCGAGCTGCGGCGTGAGCGTCACGGTGAAGGCGACCTGCACCAGAGAGGCGAGGATGTTGGCCACGGCGAAGCTCATCATATGGCGCATGGACGAGAACGCCTTCTGGAAAAACGTGGAGAGGCCGTAGAACGGCAGCGCGAGCGCGAGCGTCGAGAGATAGCTAGCGGTAAGGTCGGCGCTCTGGGCGTTGAACTGGCCGATGCGCATGAGCGACATCAGCAGGCGCGAGAAGACGATGAGGTAGAGCATGAAGGGCACGAGGACGAAGGCCACCTGGCGCATGCCGGACGAGACCTGCTCGGCGAACTTGGCGAGCTTGCCCTTGGCGAAGGAGTCGGACATCTCGGTAAAGAGGGCGACGGTGATGGGAACCGCGAGCACGGCGTAGGGCAGGGTGTACCACAGGCGCGCGTAGTACTGGATGGAGCTGCCGGACTCGGGGACGGCGACGAGCGCCATCGAGGTCATGACCGACGTGGTGACGAAGCCGCAGGCGGTGACCACGAGCGTGGGCACGCCGATGGAGAGGGTCTCCTTGATGGCGGGGTCGTGGATGTCCACGTGAAGCGTGAGGCGTACGCCGTGGCGGCGCAGGCTCGGGAGCTGCATGAGAATCTGCACGAGGACGCCGAGCGGGTTGCCGATGGCCAAGAGAAGGAAGGCGAGGCCAGGCTGCGAGCCGACGAGAAGCGCGTAGGCGATGAACGAAGACGTGCAGATGATGTTGTTGAAGATCGGGGCGGCGTTGCTCCAGAAATAGTCCCTCTCGGCGTTGAGGATGCCCGAGGCGATGCTCGAGAGGCAGTAGAGCACGACCTCGATGGCGAAGAACCGGAACAGCACGACCGCGTCGGTCATCGTCGACTGGTCGGTGCCCGCGGACTGCACCCAGATGAGCGGTTCGGCGAAGACCAGGCAGAGCACGAAGCCGACGCCGAGGACGATGAGCAGCAGCGAGAGCAGGTTCGAGATGTAGGCGTTGGCGCCCTTGCGGCCCAGACGCTGCTTGACGTCGAGGTAAACGGGCAGGAAGGCAGTGATGATCATGCCGCCGATGACGAGCTCGTAGAGCTGGTTCGGCAGGTTGTTCGCGACCGTGTAGCAGCTGGAGAGCAGCGTCGTGCCGAGGGCGAACGCCTGGCCCCAGGTCCGCACGAAGCCGGTGATGCGGCTGAAGATGACGAGGACGCTCATCATCGCCGCGGAGCGGCCGACGTTGGCTTCCCCTTCCTCCGCCGCGTCGGTCTCTATGGCCTCTTCGGCCTCGTTCGCCGCGCCGGGCTCGCCCGTCACCTTGAAGTGCTTCGCCATTGCTCACCTTCCGAATCTAATTCAACAGTTGGTGAGTTTACGGCTATGCGCGCGCCGGCGGGCTTATTCCATAGGAAACGCCGAAAGCCCGCTGGTGCCGAGGGGCGGTGCGTCACGGACGCTAGTGCCGCCTCGCGTCCAGCTCGCCGGCGAGCTCGTCGAGGGTAACGCCGTAGCGCTCGAGGGTGACCATGAGGTGGTACACGAGGTCGCCCGCCTCGTAGCGGATGTGGTCATGGTCGTCGTCCTTGCAGGCCATGATGACCTCGCTCGCCTCCTCGGCGAGCTTCTTGAGCAGGGAGTCCTCCTTGCCCTGGAGGAGCTTAGCGGTATAGGACTGCTCGGGGGAAGCGTCCCGGCGCCTGTGGATGACCTCCGCCAGGCCCTCGAGGGTCTGCCCGATGTTGCCGTCCTGGACGTTCTTTGTCCTCTCGCCCATTGCGGGCCTCCTTTTTGGATTGGGTCGGTGGTGCGTCCCGCCGCTCGCGGAGCAGTCGTCGCGCCCGCCTACTCTTTGATCTCGCGGAAAAAGCAACTGCGGTGGCCGGTATGGCAGGCAGGCCCCGGGGAGTCGACGACGGCGACGAGCGTGTCCGCGTCGCAGTCGACGAGCAGATGCTTGACGTGCTGGATGTTTCCGCTGGTGGCGCCCTTGTTCCAGAGTTCCTGGCGACTGCGGCTCCAGAACCAGGTGGTGCCCGTCTTTATGGTGAGCGCCAGCGACTCAGCGTTCATCCACGCGACCATGAGCACCTCCCCCGTTTGCTCCTGCTGCACGACGCAAGGCACGAGGCCGGTGGCGTCGAACTTCACGTTCACCGCATCCGCCGAGACGGGCGCCGCGGCCTCACCGGCGTAGGTATAATCGGGCGCGTTGTGGGACATGCTTCCTCCTTCGGTCTGCGCGTCCCCACTTTAGCAGGGTGCAGCGCCCGCTCTCGGAAGGGAGTCCGGCTTGAGCGAAGTTGTAACCGAGGGCCTCGGCCGCTTCGACGTGCTCGTGGTCGGCGGCGGCATCGCGGGCACGGTGGCCGCGCTTTCGGCGGCGGAGCAGGGGGCGAAGGTCGCGCTCGCCTGCTCAGGGCCTCTGTTTGGGGGCTCGAGCTTCTTTGCAGGGACCTGGGGCCTCGGCCTTGTGGGCCCGGTGCCCGGCGGGGAGACGGACTTCGAGCGGGCGATCCTCGAGGTCGGGCAAGGCATGGCGGGCCCCGCGCTCGTGCATGCGCTCGTCAGCGGCATCGAGCCGGGCATTGAGTGGCTGGAGGGGCTCGGGTGCCGCCCGCGCCGCGCCCGAGCGGCCACGGAGCGCGAGTTCATACCCTGCTTCGACCACGCGCAGCGCGACTGGCACGGCTTGGAGCGGGAGGCGTTCCGTGAGGCGATGGGTGCCGCGCTGGAGCGCTCCTGCGTAACAGCGTTCCCGCACATGGAGCTTTTGGCGCCCGGGACCTTCTTCGACCGGTCGCACGGGATCGTCTGCGGCATCGACGCCAAAAGCACCGTCCTCGCCACGGGCGGGTTCGGAGGGCTCTTTGAGCGGACGCTCACCACGCCGGAGAACCTCGGCGCGGCGCAGGCGATCGCGCTCGAGCAGGGTGCCTCCCTCGTGAACTGCGAGTTCATGCAGATCATGCCGGGGCTCGTGGCGCCGGTCCGCGACGTCGTGTTCAACGAGAAGACCTTCCGCTTCGCGCACGTCGATGGGGTGCCCGGCCCCGGGGCGACGGCGCTGCTCGATGCCCGCTCGTGTCACGGCCCCTTTACCGCGAGCCGGCCCGACCGCGAGGTCGACTTCGCCATCGCCGCCGCGGGAGACGGCGGGGCGCGCGTTACGTACCACCTGCCCGGGGAGCTGCCGGAGTTCATGCGGACCTACGCCGACTGGCTGCGGCGGGACCACGGCATCGAGCCCGGCGACGAGCTGCGGGTCGCGCATTACGCGCATGCGCACAACGGGGGCATCCTCATCGGCGCCGACGCGGCGGTCGAGGGCGCGCCGGGCATCTACGCCTGCGGAGAGTGCACGGGCGGCATGCACGGGGCGGACCGTATCGGCGGGCTCGCCAGCGCAAGCGCCCTCGTGTTCGGCCGCATCGCGGGTCGGGAAGCGGCATGGTGCGGCGCGGAGCGGCCGACCGCCGCCCGCCGGCCGCTGCGGGCGATGGCTTCGCCCCGCGCGGAGGCGGCGCTTACGGGCTTGAGGCGCACCATGAGCCGCGCGTGCATGGTCTTCCGCACCGAGGCGGGCCTGCGATCTGCGCTGGATTCCATTTACGGAGCGCGAGAGCGAATTTCTGCGGAGGCGGAGGGTTCTGACGACGCGCGGGCGATCGCGGCGACGCGTCGCTCCGAGCTCGCCCTTGAGGCCTCCGAGGCGCTCGTGTGCGCCATGCGGGCCCGCGCCGAGAGCCGCGGCGCCCATTACCGCGCCGACGTCCCCGGGCCGGATGCCGCGCAGGCGCGCCCGAACGCCCTGAGATTCTCCCCGGGGGCGGACCATGGAGAGGCTTCAGCGTTCGGCTCATTTGCCGCGGCGCCCGTTGCCCTCCCCTGACGCAGCCCGACTGGGCCCATCGCTAGGCGACGACCGTCGAGCTCCGATCGCCTGGCGGAGACCGCCGATCAGGCGCCCGCGGGGTCGGGGGAATCGGGCGATTCATGCCCCTCGAGCCGACCGACCTGCGGGCGGTTGAGCTTGTGCGCGACGACGAGGAGCACGATGCCGATCACCACGAGCGGCAGGCTGAGGCACTGTCCCATGGTGATCGGGCCCCAAAGGTAGCCGAGCTGCGCGTCAGGCACGCGGACGAACTCGATGAGGAAGCGGAAGACGCCGTAGAGCAGAAGGAACGTCCCCATGAAAGTGCCCTGCGGGCGCGGCGGGCGCCTGCGCGAGAGCGCCCAGAGCACGCAGAAGATCACGAGCCCCTCGAGCACGGCCTCATAGAGCTGCGACGGGTGGCGGAAGACCCCGCCGCCCGTCGGGAACGCGACCGCCCAGGGCAGGTCGCATTCCTTGCCCCACAGCTCGCCGTTGACGAAGTTCGCGCAGCGACCAAAGAAGAGCCCCCACGTCGCGCCGATGACGCCCAGGTCGCAGACGGTGGGGATGCTGATGCGATACTGGCGGCACACGATCGAGCCGCCGATGACGGCGCCCACGAGGCCGCCGTGGAAGCTCATCCCGCCGTCCCAGGTCGCGATGATCTCCGCAGGGTGCTCGAGGTAGTAACCCGCGCCGTAGAACAGCACGTAGCCCAGGCGCGCGCCGATAATGATGCCGAAGGCGACGCCGATGACGATGCTCATCACGTCGTCCACGGTAAGGTCGAGCTCCCATCGCCTGGCCACGCGGTAGATCACGAAGCCCGCCACGATGAAGCCGGCGAGGTAGGCGAGGCCGTACCAGCGCACCGTCAGAGGCCCGAGCGTGAAGGCGATCGGGTTGAACGACTGGAAGATTTCGTTGAGGAACAAAGGAGCTCCTTGCCCTTCTTGCCCGCCGGGAACGGACGGTCGGATGACCGGATGAAGGCTAGAGAACGGCGGGCTGGACGCGCGTCACGCCGGGGACGTGCTCCATGAGGATGCGCTCGATGCCCTCGGACATGTCCATGCTCGAGAGCGGGCAGCCGGCACAGGCGCCCTGCATCTCGAGCGTGACGACGCCGTCGTCGTCCACGTCGATGAGCTCGACGTCGCCGCCGTCCGCCTGGAGGCTCTGGCGGATGATGTCGAGGGTTTCTTCCAAAAGCTGCTTGTCCACGGCCATGGTGGTTTCCTTTCGTTGTTGTTCACGCGGGGTCTATCTTACCCAATGCTCCGGGGCGCTTGGCCGCCGCTACCCGATAGCGGTAAAGAGGTGGCCTGAGGTGGCGCCCTGCATGCGCGCGGCCGGCTTGCGACCGGCACGGGCGCACGCGACGGCGCGGGCAACGCGCTCCACGCTAAAGCGGGTCTGCTTGGCGTCGAGCAGGGTGCAGTCGGCGAGCAGGCGCGTGACGCCCGCCTCGATGAGCTCGCCCGCCTGCGGCGTCGCGTCGAGCGGATAGGCTGACCAGATGCGGCTGCGGCCGTTGACGTCGGTGCGCACGGGCAGGAGCTTGCCGTCGATATCCTTGAGCGAGAAGCGCCGCGCGCGCTGCGGGCACTTCCGGCAGTCGTGGACGCACTTGCCCGTGACCTGCAGGACGCAGTGCTCGCTCGTCATCGCTCGCTCGCGGCCGAGGACCATGAGGCCCACCGGGACCGACGACGAGCGCGCGAGCTCGCAGACCTGTTCGAGCGTGAGCTCGCCCGAGAGCCAGAACCCCGCGGCCCCGGCCTCCTCCAGGGCCTCGACGCAGCTCTGGTTGTGCACGGGGATGCACGAGCGGATCTCCGGGGCGGCACCGCGCTCGGCGGCGAGCGCGAGCTCCGATATGTTGCCCACGGCGACGGGGCCGCCAGCGGCGACCCAAGGGTCGAGCCGCGCGCGGTCGCCCTCGCGGCAGACCTCGTCCAGCCAAGGGATCACCCCTTCGGGCCAATCGCCCTCCGCGAGGTCATCTGCAGTCGCGTACACGCGCGCAGCGCCCGCCTCGATCGCCGCGCGGGCGCACGCGGGGTCGGCGACGAGCGCGCAGGCGCAGGGTTCCTCGCGGGCGGCCTGCGCCGGGTCGGCGATCCCGGCCGCGGCGCGGGCCTCCCCCACCCGGTAGGCCACCGCGCGCTCCGACGGGGCGGTCACCGTCGCGCCCTCACGTTCCGCGTACGGCGCGAGCAGCGCCTCCTCGAGCGCGCGCACCGCGGCGGCGCGCACCTTATGCACCGCCGAGAAGCCCATGCCGAGCCCCTCGTCCATCTGGACGTCGTAGTCCACGGGCAGGAAGGGCCCGCCGCCCATGCGGCCCACGTGCTCGATGAGGTCCTCGCGCGTGACGGCCTTCGTGCGCGCCGCCTCCACGACGGCGCCCTCGGCCGAGGCCGTCGCCTCGCCGTCGGCGCACGCGAGCTCCACGCGGAACGGCTCGCCCAGGCGCGCGACGATGCGCACGCGGACGGGCCTCTTCCTCTGGATGTCGGAGCGGGAGACGCGCGCCGCCGCCTCGATGGCGGCCTGCGAGCGGATCACGCGCACGACCGCGCCCGCTTCGATGGGCCTGGGCGCCGTCGCCGTGATGACCTCGCCGGCCTCGGAGTCGCGCTCGGCCGTGACGGTGAGGAACTGCGTGGGGTCGCTCACCGGGCGGAGCTCGAGAAGGTCGCCCGCGCTCACGGGCTCCGACAGGCGGATGGTGACCTCGGCCCTGGTAAAGCGACGCATCCGCGTGCGCCCGCCGTTGCCGCCCCCGCGGCGCTCGAAGCTGTCCTCGAGCGCTCGGCTGCCCTCGACCTCGCCCACAACCTCGCCGCGGTTGTTCGAGCGCTCGTAGCTCATCATCTCGTTGCCGGACTCTCCGCGCAGGTAGGCATCGGTGAAGTCGCGGTTGAAGGCGCGCTTGAGGCGGCGGTGCACCGCGAGGTCGGCCTCGGGCGCGAGCGGCTCGTGCGCGATGCTCGCGTCGATGGCCTCACGGTAGGCGCCCACAACCTGGTAGACGTAGTCGGGGGCCTTCATACGGCCCTCGACCTTGAGCGAGCCCACGCCCGCCGCGATCATCTGGTCGATGTGGTCGACGGTGCAGTAATCCTTGGGGCACAGCGCCCGCGTGCCGCCCACGCCGCGCATGGTCTCGGCCATACCCGCGGTGGGCACGTCGGGGATGGGCACGAGGTCGCCCTTCTCGTCGACGAGCTCATAGGGCAGGCGGCACGGCTGGGCACATAGGCCGCGGTTGGCCGAGCGGCCTCCCGCGAGCGAGCTCATCATGCACACTCCGGAGTAGCAGAAGCACAGCGCGCCGTGGCCGAAGCACTCGAGCTCGACGCCCTCCTGCGCGATGCGCTCGATCTCGGGCAGCGAGAGCTCGCGCGAGAGCGTGACACGGTCAGCGCCGTGCTCGCGGCACCAGGCGACGCCGCGCGCGTCATGGATGTTCGCTTGGGTCGAGACGTGCGTCTCGATCTGCGGCCACGTGCGGCGGACCTGCGTAAAGAGGCCCCAATCCTGGATGATGAAGGCGTCGGCTCCGAGCAGCCACGCGCGGCGCACGAGGCCGAGCACGCGCGGGATCTCGTCGGTCGCGACGGCGACGTTGACGGTGACGTAGACGCGCGCCCCGGCGAGGTGCGCGCGGCGGCACGCGTCGCCGAAGCTCGCGTCGTCGAAGTTCTTCGCGCTGCGGCGGGCGTTGAAGCTGTTGCCGAGACCGCAGTAGATGGCGTCGGCGCCCGCGGCGAGCGCGGCGTTAAAAGGCTCTGGGCCGCCCGCCGGCGCGAGCAGCTCGATGACGTTCTTGTGGGCCAAGACTAATCTCCCATCAGCCCGTGGTATCAAACCTGTTTACGATACCGCAGGTCCGGGGCGCCGGCGGGCGCGCGGGCGCGATTGCTCAGCATGTCCAAAAGGCGCGGGGCAAGAAGGGCGGCGCGCGACAGCGACGGGCGCCGGTGCGTCCTGCAGCGTCCCCTACAACACGCCCGTCGCCATGCCTAGGATGGCGAGGAGGAGCAGCGACCCCATCGACACGCCCGCGAATCGCGCGAGCTCCGCGATGAGGGGCCTGCGACCCATGGCCGGGAACCTCGAGCGCAGGTGCCGCTTATCCAGGAGGATGTAGCCGAGCCACACCGCGTTCGGGGGCAGCCACACGATGAACTCCAGGCACCTGAACCACAACGGGTAGACGGCCGAGGACGCGGCGGGGATGAACGCGCAGTAGACGCCGGCGATGACGACGAGCGCGGTCCCGAGGAGCACGACCGCGTTCCACGCCCGGCCGAGCCATCGCGTCGCGCCCCGGCGCGAAGAAGGGCGCGGGGCGGCAGGCCGCTGCGGGTAGGGCTTCTTCGCAGTAGCCTTGGCCTGCAGCGCATTCGACGCTGAGCGGTCATCGGCCTCCCCCGCCGCGGCGCGGCGCACCGCGTCCGCGAGGTCCGCCGCGCTCGCGTAGCGGCCCTCGGGGTCGAAGCTCATCGCCCGCGCGACCACCTGCGCGAGCTCTGGCGGCACGCCAGGCCTCCGCACGAGCGCCTCCGCCGCGCGGCCCGGCTCGGGGTCCTCGCCGGTCAGGCAGAAGTACAGCAGGGCGCCGAGCGCGTACACGTCGCTGCGAACGCTCGTCTGGCCGAAGCCGAACTGCTCGGGCGGCGCATAGCTCCGCGTCCCGAGCTTGAGCGTGTCCGAGTAGGCGCCCGGGCGCCACGCGCGGGCGATGCCTAGGTCGATGACCACGAAGGTACGGTCGACGCCTTCCTCGCCGCCCACGACCATGACGTTGGACGGCTTGAGGTCGCGGTGGATGAGGGGCGCGCCCGTGCCCAAGCCCGCGTGGAGGCACCCCACCGCAGCGGCGACCTGGGCGATCGCATCCTGGGCGAGCTCAACGGAGGCGCCGGCGGCGCGCACGTAGTCCTCGAGGGTGCGTCCGGGGAGGCGCTCCATGAGGACCCGGGTCTTCTTTCCATCGTTCGAGCAGGCTGCGATGCGCGGGAGATTCGGCGACCTGAGGCCACACCGCTGTGCACGGAAGAGCAGGTCGTAGGCCGTTCCGAGGCCCGTGGTCGCGTCGATCTCCTTGTACACGAAAGGCCCGAGTTCGTCGCCGCCGCGCCCGCGGAAGGTCGCCGCCTCCGTCAGCTCGAAGTCGGAGCGCTTGAGCACCTCCAGCACGTGGAGGCTCCCCTCAGGCGCACAGGACCCGGCCGCGTCAGCCGCAGCCGGGTCCTCAACAGCGGAGCCCTCGGCGCCGACGCCCATCCTGCCAGCAACGGACTCGAGGTACGCCGAGAGCTCCGCATCAAAGTCCGCATCGTATGTCGCGTCGTCGCGTTCCATACGTTCGATACTAGCCTCTCTGGGGAGCGCCCGCGCCTAGCAGACGGTCTTCTCGCCGAAGCGATAGAGCTCCTCGTTCACCTTCTGGAGCGAGCAACCGCGGTCGATGCAGAAGATGATGATCGCGTCGCGCCGGTCCTTGCAGTTGAGCGCGCTCACGCCGGCCGCCGCGAGCGCGCGGTTGGTCTCGCGCGGCGTCAGCGCCATGGCGAAGGCGATCTGCAGGACCTTGTCCCTGCTGGGGTTTCGCGCGCCGGTGAAGATCTGATACCCGAACGTCTCGTTCAGGTCCGCCATGCGCACCACGTGGGCGCGCTCGAGGTCCTTCTCGGCGAGGAGCTGGTTCAGGTAATCGGAGAGCGAGACGGCCGGGAAGTCGTGGCTCGCCACGTAACCGTCGATGCTCGGCGCGTCGAGGAGCTCGGCCAGGAGCTCCTCGGTCAACTTCTTCGCCGCCATTCGTCCTCCTCCCCTGCCGGCTTCGCGCAGTGGCTCGCGTGTAACCCCATCTTAGGAAAGGGCCCAGCTCGCCGCAGCGGTCTTTGAGAGCATGTTGTCGAAGTAAAGCGCCTTGGAGAGCGCGCCAGCAAAGTAGATGTTGCCGGAGACGGTCCCGCCCTTGGCGAGCGTGCCCGAGCTCAGGGCGTCGGTCTCCTCGCTGTAGAACGCGGTGGACTGCTGGGCGCCGTTCGCGTCCTCGCACTTCCAGTCATAGATGTTGTAGTCCGCGCCGTCTTCACCACGATGACGATCGCGATGATCTTGCCGACGGGTTTCTTGCCTTCTTTAGCCATGATTCCTCCTGTGCTGTTCCCCCGGCGTCCTGCCGGTAAGGCACATGGTAATGCTCGAGAGGAGGGATTTCATTAGCTGCGCGCTAATGTCAAGGGGAAGCTTCAAAGATTGATGCGCGTCAGCAACGCGGAGCAGGGATCTCGCACAAAAAACGGCGCCCCTGCCGGGACGCCGCCAGATAAGAACCATGTATCAGCGCAACATCGCGCGCGACTACACCAGGCGCGCCCAGCGCTTCTTGCCGGACTGCACCGTGACGCCGGCCGAGAAGAGCGTCGGGTCGACGTTGTAGCACTTGGGCGCCACGGGCTCGTGGTTGATCTTCACGCCGCCGCCGTCGATCAGGCGCCTGCCCTCGCCCGCGGACTTGCAGATGCCCAGATCGGCGAGGAGCTTGGCCAGGTAGACCTTGCCCTCGTCGTTGGTCTCCACGACGGAGAGAGGAAACTCGGGCATGTCCTCGGGCTCCTCGCCCTTCTTGAACTGAGCGTCGAAGGCGGCCATGGCGCGCTCGCCCTCGCCCGCGCCGTGGTAGAGGTCGACGATGTTCACGCCGAGCTCGCGCTTGAGCTTGTAGGGGTCGGCGGTGCCGTCGGCGAAGGCGGCGTCGATGGCGTCGATCTCCTCGATGGTCTTGGTGGAGCACAGGCGGTAGTACATGGGCACGATCTCGTCCGCGATGGACATGACCTTGCCGAACATGTCGGCCGGCTCGTCGGTGAGGCCGATGTAGTTCTTGTAGCTCTTGGACATCTTCTTTACGCCGTCGGTGCCCACGAGCAGCGGCATGGTGAGCGCGACCTGCGGCTCCATGCCCTCGGCGCGCATGAGGTCGCGGCCGGCGAGGAGGTTGAAGATCTGGTCGTTGCCGCCCATCTCGAGGTCGGCGCCGATGACCACGGAGTCGTAGGCCTGCAGCACGGGGTAGATGAACTCGTGCAGGGCGATGGAGCGGCCCTCGGTGTAACGGTTGTGGAAGTCCTCGCGCTCGAGGATGCGGGCCACGTTGAACTTGCTCATGAGGTTGAGCATCTTGCCGAGGTTCAGCGGCTTGATCCAGTCGCCGTTGTGGACGATGGTGGTCTTCTCGGGGTCGAGGACCTTCATAGCCTGCTCGACGTAGGTCTGCGCGTTGGCCTCGACCTGCTCCTCGGTCAGCGGCGGGCGGGTGGAGTCGCGGCCGGACGGGTCGCCGATGAGCGCGGTGCCGTTGCCGATGATGAGCGTGACCTTGTGGCCGAGGTCCTGGAACTGGCGCATCTTGCGCAGCGGGACGGCGTGGCCCAGGTGCAGGTCGGGCGAGGTCGGGTCGACGCCCAGCTTGATGTTCAGGGGGGTGCCCTTCTCGAGCTTCTTTTTGAGCTCGTCCAACGGCACGATCTGCATGGTACCGGAGGTGATGACCTTCAGCTGCTCTTCGACGGGAAGCACTACTCTGCCCTCCATGGGTTATTCAATCGGTATTTACACAGCCTTATACAATAGCGCAGGTCAGGCGGTGGGGCGCTCCACAACGTCACAACACCGCCGCATTCCCAAACGGGCGCCTCGCGCGCGCACATTATAATCAGCTCTATATGTGAATCGACTCCCTCAAGGAGGAGCTTTATATGGGCATTCGAACCCGCAGGGCTCATATGCATTCCAGGACGCACATCGTCGGCTTCGGTGCCGCCGGTGTTGTCGGCTTCATCGCGCTTCTGGTCATCGCGCTGTGTCTCTCGATGGGCGCCGTGATCAGCAACTGGCTGGAGGACCTGCCCGACTACACCTCGGCGGACTCCTACCTCGTCGCCGAGCCGACGCGCGTCTACGACGCCAACGGCAACGAGATCGCGACCTACTACCTCCAGCAGCGCCGCTCGGTCGACCTCGACCAGGTCTCCCCGTACGTCCTCAAGGGCACCGTGGACACCGAGGACAAGCGCTTCTACCAGCACAACGGCGTCGACCCCCAGGGCATCATGCGCGCCTTCGTCGGCCAGGCGACCGGCCGCGGCGAGCAGGGCGGCGGCTCGTCCATCACCCAGCAGCTCGTCCGCAACACCATCCTTTCGGACGAGCAGTTCGAGATGTCGCTCAAGCGCAAGGTCCGCGAGGCCTACATCGCCATCCAGATGGAGAAGATGTACACCAAGGACCAGATCCTGAACATGTACGTGAACACCATCTACTACGGCAACGGAGCCTACGGCATCGAGGCCGCGAGCATCACGTACTTCAATAAGCACGCGAGCGAGCTCACGCTCGCCCAGGCGGCCACGCTCGTCGGCCTGCCGAACTCCCCCACCCTCTACGACCCGTTCCGCAACCCAGAAAACTGCGTGAGCCGCCGCAACCTCGTCCTCGACCGCATGCTCGAGGCGGGAGACATCAGCCAAGAGGAGCACGACGCGGCGCAGGCCGAGGAGCTCGTCACCGACCACGGCGAGCTGACCGACAACACCGGCTCCTACCCGTACTTCACCGACTACGTCAAGCAGCTTCTCCAGCAGAACTTCTCGAGCGACACGATCCTGCAGGGCGGCCTCAAGGTCTACACCACGCTCGACCCCGACTACCAGGCCGCGGCCGACGCCGCCGCCCACAGCGTCGTGGACAAGGCGGGCAACGACGACGTCGACGCCTCGCTCGTCTGCGTGGACAACTCCAACGGCTACATCAAGGCGATGGTCGGCGGTCAGCACTACGACACCGACCTCGACAGCGCCAAGGTCAACCTCGCCACGAGCAAGTTCCAGGCCGGCTCCTGCTTCAAGCCGTTCACGCTGCTCGCCGCGCTGAACGACGGCATGAGCCCGACTGTCATCCTCAACTGCAACTCGCCGCTCCAGGTCGACCCGACCTGGAAGGTCCAGAACTTCCAGAACGCGTCGTACGGCTACATCACGCTCGACCAGGCGACGCAGCACTCCTCCAACACCGGCTACGCGCAGGTCATCGAGGCGATCGGCGTCGACAAGCTCATCAGCATGGCCAAGCTCGTCGGCATCGACTCCACGATCGATCCCTACGGCACGTCGACCCTGGGCACGTCCTACGTGTCTCCGCTCGAGATGGCGGAGGGCTACTCCACCATCGCGAACAACGGCGTCCACCACGACACCGTCGCCATCGTGAAGATCGAGAACCGCAACGGCGGCGTCGTCTACCAGCACGAGGACACCTCCGATCAGGCGGTTGACTCCGCCGTCGCCGAGGATGCCCGCAAGGTGCTCGAGAACGTCTGCAACGCCGGCTACACCGCCTCCACCGTAAAGAGCATGTACAACGCAGACCAGCCCATCGGCGGCAAGACCGGCACGACCGAGAAGTACGACAACCTCTGGTTCTGCGGCTTCTCTCCTCAGATCACCACCATCGTGCGCTTCGGCAACCGCAACGGCAGCACGAACACCTCCTACTACCAGGGAGCCCACGCCGACACCCAAAACACGTCTCAGCCGATCTGGGCCACCTTCATGAACTCGGTGCTCAGCGGCAAGAGCCGCCAGGAGTTCCCCGAGTCTGACCACAAGGCCGAGTACAAGTCCAACAGCTCCTGGACCTTCTCGAAGACCGAGGCCTACGCGAACAACGGGTATTACAGCAGCTACGGAAACAGCTATAGCAGCGACGGTGACGGCTATGACAGCGACGGCGGCTATAGCGGCAACGGGTACAGCAGTTACGGCGGCAGCGATTACAGCGGGAACAGCTACTCGCAGCAGTATTCCGGCGGCAACGATTCCTACACGGGCGGCAGCGGGACCACCTACACCGACACCACGGGCGGCGGGAACAGCACGTCCGGCAGCACGTCCGGCAGCACGTCCACCGGCGGCGGCAGCGGCACAGGCACCGAGACCGGCGGCACTACCGGCGGGGACGGCGGCGGCACGCAGTAAGCCGGTTACAGAGCGGCTCGCACAGGCGCGGGCGCGGACTCATCGACGAAGATAGTCCGCGCCCGCGCTGTTTTCTGCGATTGAGGCGCGCGGCTTGGGCTCCTCCCTTGGCTTCACGCCAAACTATTGTGTCCGTGGTTTACTTTTGCGCGAGGACGGAGAGGCGGGAGCGGAGCTTCTCCGCAGTCGCGACGGAGTCGGCGACCACGAGCACCGTGTCATCGCCGCTGACCGAGCCGAGCACGTGCTCGAGCTCGGCATCGTCGATGGCACCGGCGACGCCCGAGGCGCAGCCGGGCTGCGTGCGCACGACGACGAGGCTCTCCGAGCGCTTGACGCTCACCGCGAACTCCGAGAGCATCCGCTGGAGGTGCAGGTCCTCGGCGAGCACGTAGGATCCCCCGGGCAGCTTCCGCAGGTTCAGGTAAGAGACGTCCCTCGAGACGGTCGCCTGCGTGCAGTCGAAACCGCGGGCATGCAGCTCGTCCACGAGCTCGCGTTGGGTACGGATCGAGCTTTCCCTCACGATCGAGCGGATGGCCGCGGCCCGGCCGTTCTTGGTGCCCATATAGCCCGTTCCCTTCTTTGTAGCGGACGCTCGCGGATTTGCGCGGCGGCAAGAACCCTCCCGAGCGTGCGCATGTCGTACCATTTGAGAGATTATCCCACAGCAGCGATTTTCGGAGGCCACATGCCTTACGACACACCCAACTCGCGCCGAGGCGGTAGCAGCACGCACGGAGACTCCAGAAGGCGCGGGGGCGGACCCGTCTCCGGCGGCATGGGCAGGCCCTCCGGCAGGATCGACCTGAACGGCTCTTATCACGGGCCCCGTGGCACGCAGCAGCGACCTGTCGGCAGGCCGGGCATGGGCCGCAGGTCGGTCCAGAAGGGCCTCGGTCACGGCGGCTATCCGCTCCGCTCGCAGAGCATCAACTTCCAGGGAAGCCGCGGGCGGCGCGCGTACGACCGGAGGGTCTTCATCCTGGCCGGGCTCGCGGTCGTGCTGGTCATCTTGCTCGTCGTCGGCATATCCAGCTGTGTGCGCGGCTGCTCCGCCTCGGCGTCGGATCAGGCCACGGGCGACCAGAACACAATCGACGCGCGCGTGGCGGCCGGCGTGACGGACGACCTCACGAACCGCTTCAAGGACCAGCTCGACCGCAACGACCGCTTCGCGCAGATCGCCGCGCACGCGAACGAGTACGACGACCAGTCGCTCCTCGAGCTCGCCCTCGACGAGCCAGAGGCGGTCGACTTCGTGGCCAACTACCCCAACGCCCAAAAGACGGGCCAGTCGTACACCGACGCCGTAAAGAAGGGCAACGCCCCTCAGCTCTACGACTGGGACATCCGTTGGGGCGCCGTGCCCTACGGCGACCATGCCCTCGCGATCTCGGGTTCCGGCCCGTGCGCGTACTCGATGGCCTACATGGGGCTCACCGGCACAGGCGACAAGACCCCCGCGGACATGGCGCAGCTCGCTGTGGACGCCGGTGCGGCGAAGGGCGATTCCGGGACGGACGCGGGCTTCTTCGAGTCTTCCGCCGATGGGCTCGGGCTCGCCGTCAAGTCCCACGAGTCGAGCTCCGAGAGCATCTCGCAGGTGCTCGACGCGGGGACGTATCTGCTCATCGAGGCGAAGGCCGGGACGCTCACCGACGACGCGCACTGGGTGCTCGCCGTGACCGAGAACTCCGACAACTCCGTCGTCGTCTACGACCCCACCTCCCCCGAGGCGTCTGCGCACCCGTGTTCGCCCGCGACTCTTGCCGCCTCGTGCGACAAGTTCTACTCGGTCTCCGTGAAGTCAGCCTCGTCCGACCAGACGTCGTCGAGCGAGCAGTAAATCGAACAAAGAGCGCACAAGAGGCGCGCAACGCGGAGGGCAGTCTGCACAGCTCAGGCGTTGTGCAGACTGCCCTCTTTTGGTGCAGGCTGCACTCATGATTATTTCCGGCTGTGCAGTCCGCACTCGCGAGGTGCAGTCTGCACTGCCGGAAAGAAGTCGACGCTGCCCAGATACCTGCCGTCCGCGCAAAGAAGGCCGCGGCCCTTGGCGGGACGCGGCCTTCTTTCTGACGGGTCATCATGAGCGGCTCGCAAATCGCGATTCGTCGCAAGCGGCTCGCCGCGAGCAGCCCACCTATGCGGCGCAGGCCCTACGAGAGGATCTTCTTCGCGGCGGCGTCGAGCTTGTCGCGAACTGCCTCGGACTCCTCGCGCGTGGCGCCCACGCTGAAGAGGTACGCCTTGACCTTGGGCTCGGTGCCGGACGGGCGGAAGATGACCTTGTTGTTGCCCTCGAGGCGATACTCGATGACGTTCGCGGGCGGGAGGTTCTGCGGGGCCTCTTTCTGCAGGCCGGAGACGCGCGGCATCTCGGGGCCGGTGGCGTAATCGGTCATGCCGACGACCTTGTAGCCGGCGATCTCGGTCAGCGGGTTCTTGCGCAGGCCGTCCATGATCTCGGCCATCTTCTGCGCGCCGGAAGCGCCCGGGAAGGCAGCGTTGACGGTGCCGTTGAGGTAGTAGCCGTACTTCTGGTACAGCGCGTCCATGGCCTCATAGAGGTCCATACCCTTCGCGGCGTAGTAAGAAGCCATCTCGACGCAGAGCATGGTCGCCACGATGGCGTCCTTGTCGCGCGCGTGGGTGCCGACGAGGTAGCCGTAGGACTCCTCGAAGCCCATGAGGTAGCGGTCCTCCTCGCCCTCATCCTTGAGCTGGTCGATCTGGTCGCCGATGTACTTGAAGCCGGTAAGCACGCGGCGCATCTCGAAGCCCCAGTCCTTCGCGAGGGCATCGGGCATCGAGCTCGAGACGATGGTCGAGACGGCGACCTTGCGGCTCACGTCCTCGCCGTTCTCCTTGGCCATGTTTGCCAGCCAGTCCATGAGCAGGACGCCCATCTCGTTGCCGGAAAGAAGCACATAGTCACCGTCGTGCGGGATGGCGGTGCCCATGCGGTCGGCGTCGGGGTCGGTGGCCACGACGAGGTTGGGCTTGACCTCCTCGGCGAGCTTGAGGGCGAGCTCGAGGGCGGCGCGGAACTCGGGGTTGGGGTAGTTGCACGTGGGGAAGTTGCCGTCCGGCTCGGCCTGCTCGGGGACCACGTGGACGTTCTCGACGCCGATCTCCTTGAGGATGCGGGTCACGCACTCCATGCCCGTGCCGTTGAGCGGGGTGTAGACGACGGAGTAGCCGTCGGACGCCTTGAAGCCGGGGACCGAGGCCTTCTTGATGTTCTCGATGAAGGAGTCGAGGACCTCCTCCGGGGTCCACTCGACGAGGCCCTTGGCCAGCGCCTCGTCGAAGTCCATGGCGCCCGCGAAGGCCTTGAAGGGGTCGGCCTTGGCGATGTTGTCCGAGATCTCCTTCGCGGCCTCGTCGGTGATCTGGCCGCCCTGGTCGTTGTAGACCTTGTAGCCGTTGTAGGCGGCGGGGTTGTGGGAGGCGGTGAGGACGATGCCGGCGGAGGTGCCCAGGTGGCGCACGGCGAAGGACAGCGTCGGGACGGGCTCGATGCGCGGATAGACGTAGACGTGGACGCCGTTGGCTGCCAGGATGCCGGCGGCGACCTTCTGGAAGTCCTCGCCCTTCAGGCGCGAGTCGCGGGCCAGGGCCAGCGTCGGGTGCTCGTAGTGGGCATTCAGGTAGTCGGCGACGCCCTGGGTGGCCTGGGCGACCACGTAGACGTTCATGCGGTTGGTGCCGACGCCGAGGGTGCCGCGCAGGCCGGCGGTGCCAAAGGCGAGGCTGCGGTAGAAGGCGTCGTAGAGCTTGTCGCCGTCCTCGGCGACGAGCCCCGCGAGCTCCTCGGCCAGGTCAGTCTCGTGAACGTTGTCCTGCCACGCCTTGACGGTGGCCTCGATGGTCTGATCCATGTGTGACTCCCCCATTTCCCGGGCGCGCGGGTTGGCGCGCGCCGACTTCAGATAGGTGACTCTTATTGTAATTACCACAGGGGATGAGGGGCCGAGAAGCCCGCGCGCATCCGCGAACGGTCGGCGGCTAGCCGCGGCGGACGATGTAGGCGTGGTGGATCTTCGCGTTGCGCTTGAAGTCCTCCGGGATGGTGCTCGCCGTGATGTCCTCGATCACGACGCCGGCCTTCTGCAGCGCCTCCACGTCGGGCTTGAAGCCGCGCAGGTTGCACGAGAAGATCGCGCAGCCGTTGCGCGTGAGCAGGCGCGAGACGCCGATGATGAGCTCGGAGTGGTCGCGCTGGACGTCCCAGCTGGACTTCTTCATGCGCTGCGAGTTCGAGAACGTGGGCACGTCGCAGAACACGAGGTCCCAGCGGTTGCGCGTGTGGCGCTGCTCGGAGACCCACTGGATGACGTCGGCCTGGACGAACTCGTGCTCGGGCCCCGTGAAGCCGTTGCGGGCCATGTTGCGCCGCGCCCAGTCGAGGCTCGGGCGCGAGAGGTCCACGGTCGTCGTGAACTTGGCACCGCCGTCGGCCGCGTAGCAGGTCGCGGTGCCCGTGTAGGCAAAGAGGTTCAGGAAGCGCTTGGAGCCGAGGGTCTTCTTCATCATCTCGCGGACCTCGGCGCGGGTATCGCGGTGGTCGAGGAAGATGCCGCAGTCCAGGCGGGCCGAGAAGTTCACCTCGAAGGTGAGGCCGCCCTCGTCGATGAGGTGCGCGCCGCGCGGCAGGTCGGTCAGGCTCGGCTTGTGGCGGTTGCGCATGTCGGCGCGCTGGCCGCGCAGGCGCGAGAACTCGCCGGCCGCGGGCGTCGCAGCGGCGCTGCCCTCGTCGGCGTACTGGGAGCCGCCGCGGGCGCGGGTGCGAACGCGAAGGTTGACGTTCGAGGGATCGATGCCCATCACGCGCGGCGCGATGGCGAGCACGTCCATGAGGCGGCGGCGTGCGAGGTCTGCGTCGATCTCCTTCGGCGCGGCGTACTCGGAGACCTGCAGCCAGCGGCCCTTGCCGTCGAGGCCCTGGTAGAGCTCGATGGCGACGGCGTAGTCGGGCAGGTCGGCGTCGTAGACGCGGTAGCAGCTCACGTCCTCGCGGCGCGCCCACTTGGCGCGGAGCTTGGCCACCTTGGCCAGGCGCGCGGCGAACTGGTCGCTCGCCGGCACGAGCACGGGCACGCGCTCCCCTCCCGCGAGCGTGACGCAGGCGGGCTCGGGCGCGGCCTGGCCGGGCACCGCGTCGAAGCAGCGCACGTAGGCGGGCTCGCGGCCC
This sequence comes from Coriobacteriia bacterium, assembly GCA_003150175.1. Taxonomy (GTDB): domain Bacteria; phylum Actinomycetota; class Coriobacteriia; order Coriobacteriales; family Atopobiaceae; genus Paratractidigestivibacter. Next base: position 7,502 of record QAKZ01000040.1, on the reverse strand, counting down.
TGGATGACGTCGAAGACCTCGGCGGGAGCGGCCTGCACGGCGGCGTCGACCGAAGAGTCCCTGACGAGCGCGGCGACGTTCATGCCCGCGGCGGCCGACATCGCCGTGAGGGCGGAGGCCTCCAGTGCGAGGTCGTCCTCGGAAAGCCAGCTCAAATCGCAGGTCACGAGCGCGTCGTCGCCGGCGGCGCGGGCGGCGTCGAGGACCTCGGCCGCGGGCGCGAAGGTGAGCTCGCAGTCGAGGCCGGCCGCGCGCAGGGCGCCGCGGCAGGCGGCCTCGGCGCCGGGGCGGGTGTCGCAGGCGTAGAGGGCAAGGGAGTTCCTCTCGCCCGCGGTCGCGCGCTCGTCGGCCTCGGCGAGCAGCTCGTCCCAGGCGTCCGCGTCGTGGCCCGCCCAGCCCTCGAAGCCCCAGCGCGCGCGGAGCAGGCCGGGCGCCCGGTCGAGCGCCTCGGCGGCCGCCTCCACGAGGACGGCGCCCTGCCCAGCCCAGAGCGCCGCGAGCACGGGAGCGCCGTGGCGCACGTTGCGGTACCAGCGGCCGGCGGCGAGCACCATGGCGGCGTAGTCGGCGCGCAGCGGGGCGACCTTGCGCGCCGCGCGGGAGTCGTAGCCGCGGTGGAAGAGCGGCTCGCCCGTGAGGTCGATCGAGACGGTCGCGCGCTCGCGCTGGAGTCGCACGTCGACGATGACGTCGGGGGCGTCGGTGTTCACGACGGGGCGCATCCCGCGGGCCGAGAACAGCTGGTCCGAGATCGCGTCCTTGGAGCGCAGCGCGACGAACTGGGTGTTGCGCAGGTTGTCGTTCGTGCCGTGGGAGTCTATGACGAAGGTAGCCCCGGGCGCGAGGTGCGCGGACCAGTCGATGGACTGGACGCCCTCGTAGAGCGCGTCGGCGTCGGCCGCGCCCACGCGGGCGAGCACGAGCAGGACGCGCGAGGCGAGGCGGCTCCACAGGCAGGCGCGGTAGGCGTCGGCGAGCTCGCCGCCGAAGGCGACCTGGCCGCGCAGCTGGCGGACCTGCGGAATGTGGAACGACGCCAGCTCCTCGGCCAGCAGCTTCTCGAACCCCTTGGGGCACGTCGCGATGAACTCCATTTCGGGACACCTTTCGCCCGTAGACAAACAAATCCGATTGATTTTCCCATAGCCGCGGCGAGGGCTCGCGCGGCGCGGCGCCCCGCCGCAAAAAGGACACCGCGCGCGGCGCGGGGCGGCGGCGCGAGAAAGGCCGCCCCACAGGCGGCGCGGCAGGCCCCGTGCCAGCGCGAGGCCTCAACCGAATCTGCCATTCTCGATAGCCGCTACTCTTTTTTTCTCAAAGGCCTATATTTATTTAATCTTTACTCCGGTGAGATTACTTAATTGTGTCTCCTTGGTGTTGTGTTCTCGAGTTTGGAGAAAAATGGGAGCTTCGATCAAAGACACCGCCTCGAGCGTCCGCGCGCGCAAAGCCAAGCGCGCGGGCATCCCGCTATCCGCGGGCATGATCCTCGTCACCCTCGGCGTGGTCTACGGCGACATCGGCACGAGCCCGATGTACACCCTCAAGGCGATCATGAGCGGCAACGGCGGCCTCGCCACGATGAGCACGGACGTCGTCCTCGGCGCTCTGTCCCTCATCATCTGGACGCTGACCCTCATCACCACCGTCAAGTACGTCCTGGTGGCCATGAAGGCGGACAACCACAACGAGGGCGGCATCTTCGCGCTCTACAGCCTTGTAAAAAAGTGCGGCAAGTGGCTGATCATCCCCGCGATGGTCGGCGGCGCGGCGCTTCTTGCCGACGGCATCCTCACCCCCGCCGTCACCGTCACGACGGCCATCGAGGGCCTGCGCACGGTCGACTTCTGCTACGCCGTCATCGGCGACAACCAGAACATCGTCGTCCTCGTCACCATCGCCATCCTGTGCATCCTGTTTGCCATGCAGCGTGCGGGCACCTCGACCATCGGCAAGTTCTTCGGGCCGGTCATGACGCTGTGGTTCCTCTTCCTGGGCGTCTCGGGCCTCGTCCACGTCATCGGCAACGTCGGCATCCTGCGCGCGCTCAACCCGATCCGAGGCATCACGTTCCTCTTTGACGGCAACCTCAACGCCGCAGGCCTCATGGTCCTGGGCAACGTGTTCCTGTGCACCACCGGCGCCGAGGCGCTCTACTCCGACATGGGCCACGTCGGCAAGTCGAACATCTACGCCTCCTGGCCCTTCGTGAAGACGTGCCTGATCATCAACTACCTCGGCCAAGGCGCCTGGATCCTCGCGAACAACGCAAACGGCCAGCTCATGGGCGTGGCGGACCTGAACCCGTTCTACCAGATGCTCCCCGAGCAGCTGCGCGTGTTCGCCGTCATCCTTTCCGCCTTCGCTGCCATCATCGCGTCGCAGGCGCTGATCACGGGCTCGTACTCCATCGTGTCCGAAGCCGTGCGCCTGGACCTCATGCCACACATGCGCGTCAACTACCCGTCCGAGACCAAGGGCCAGATCTACATCCCGATGGTCAACAACATCATGTGGGTCGGCTGCATCGGCGTCGTCCTGCTGTTCCGCAGCTCAAACCACATGGAGGCCGCCTACGGCCTGGCCATCACCGTCACCATGCTGATGACCACCCTGCTACTGTTCACCTACCTCTCGAAGATTCGTCGCCAGCCGGTGGCGGCCGTGCCGTTCCTGCTGATCTTCGGCGCCATCGAGCTGATGTTCTTCTTCTCGAGCCTGACGAAGTTCTTCCACGGCGGCTACGTGACCGTGTTGCTGGCAACGGCGATCTTCATCGTCATGTACGTGTGGCGCCGCGGCACCGCCGTCGAGAGGACCCAGACGGTGTTCCTCCCCGTGGACAAGTACCTCGACCAGCTCTTTAGCCTCTGCCACGACAACGAGGTCCCCTACCTGGCCGACAACCTGGTCTTCCTGACCAACGACTCCTCGATCGACAAGCTCGACCGCGACATCCTCTACTCGATCCTGGACAAGCAGCCCAAGCGCGCGAAGGCGTACTACTTCCTGAACGTTCAGGTCACCGACGAGCCGTTCACGCACGAGTACATCGTGAACAACTTCGACACCGACTTCCTCTTTAAGGTGCAGCTGCGCCTCGGCTTCAAGGTGAACCAGCGCATCAACACCTACCTGTACCAGATCGTCGCGGACCTCGTGGAGAACAACCAGATCGCTCCGCAGAACCACAAGTACTCGATCTATCGCACCCACAGCGCGGTCGGCGACTTCAAGTTCTGCCTGCTCCGCAAGGTCATCAGCCCCGAGACCGACCTCTCGGGCGTGAACTACCGCGTGATGGAGCTCAAGTACCTGATCCGCCGAGTCTGCGGAAGCCCGGCCAAGTGGTACGGCCTGGAGAGCTCGAGCATCCTCTTTGAGTACGTGCCCCTCTTCTCCAAGAAGAAGTCCCAGCACAAGCTCACGCGCGTCAACCTGCTCGACGCCGAGCCGAGCTCGCCTAAGCGCCTCGACCGCAGCGCGCAGGCGGCGCCCACGTCCGCCGACGACGATGAGGATATCTTCTCGGCGACCATGCGCGACAACCGCGAGAGCAACATCATCGACACCTTCAAGGACCTCGTGGGCGGCGACACCGCCAGCTTCAAGCCCCTCGTGATCGACAACGAGGAAGACGATGAGGACGAAGACGAGGAAGAGGAGCAGGAGCTCTACGGCAGCTCCGAGGCCGACGCCGACTCCCCCGTCCCCGACGAGCAGCAGTAAGCCCCGCGTCCTGCACGCCGGGGCGCCCCATAGCAAACCTAAGCGCCCCGCGGCCTTCGCCGCGAGGCGCTATTTCCTTACCTGCCACCATCACTGGGTGACAGTAATTGCGTGCAGGTCGCCCATCGCCAACACTTGGTGACAGTCATTGCGTGCAGCTTTTAGGGACACCCATCATCTGGTGACACCCATCAGCCGATGACTGTCACCCAGTGAGGGTTAGGAGAGGGCGATGCCGCCGAGCCAACCACAGCGCGGCGTCATGTACTTGCCGTAGGTCGCGACCCAGCTGGAGACGGTGTCGGTCTTGATGTAGCCGACGTTGTGGTGAACGAGGCCGTCGCCGAGGTAGACGCCGATGTGGCCGTAGATGCGGCCAGCGGTCGTGCCCGAGCTCGAGGACTCGACGGCGATGATCATGCCGGGCTTGATGTCCGAGACGGAGTTGCCGCACCACCATGCGCACATATCGCACGCGTTTCCGCCGAAGTGACCGATGCCCGCGTTGCTGAAGACGTACGTGATCCACGCCGCGCACAGGCCGCCGCCCGGAGAAGGCGTTGAGGCCGCGGCGGCCGTCACCTTAGCAAGAGGACCGTTGCCGAGCACCTGCGTGTTCGTGGTCGTCGCCCAGGACTTCTTTGACTTCTTTGCCTCGGCGGAGATGCGCTTCGCCTCAGCAGCCGCCTCCTGCGCGGCCACGAGCTCGGAATCGTGCTGCTTCATGAGCTCCTGGACCGAATCGGAGAGACCCGACACGACGGCCGCGGCCTCGTCCTGCTTGGCCTGCGCGGCGGCGAGCTCGTCCGTCTGCTGACTCTCGAGCTGCTCGAGGGCGGCCTTCTGCTGCTCGAGGGTCGCCTTCTGCTGCTCAAGCTCGGACTTCTGCTGCTCGAGGTCGGACTTGAGCCCCTTGACCTCGTCGATCATCGCCTTGTCCTGCTCGGTAACCTTGTCGAGGTAGTAGATATTGCTCGTGAGCTCCTCGAACGAGGCCGAGCTCAGGATCAGGTCGATCGTCGACTGATTGCCCGACTTGTACGCGGCGCTCATGCGGCCGCCGAGCTTCTTTTGCTTCGCCTCGATGTTCTTCTGGGTCTGGGCGATCTCGCCTTCCTTGGTCGAGATCGCGTCCTCGGCCTCAGAAATCTGCTGGTTGAGCTCGGCGATCTGTCCTTGGGTGGCCGAGAGCTTGGCCGCCGCCTCGGAGTACTCCTCGCCGATGGCGGCGAGCTTCTGTTGCGCGGCATCGTACTGCGCCTGGGCGTCGTCGAGCTTCTGCTGCGTCTTGTCGGCCTGGGCCTTGGCATTGTCAGCCTTCTGCTGCGCGGTCTCCGCTATGACGGCGGCAGGCTTGAGCGCCGCGGCGACGCCGACGGTGAGAGCCGATCCCATGAACAGCCGAAGGGCGTCACGACGAGATAGATTGCGAGCGGGTTTGGTCATGCTGAGTCTCCCCGGGGTGTGGTTTAACTGCGTTTGAGAAGAGTTCCCTTATTCTAGCTGTCTTTATCCCCCATGACCAAATGAACACGGGGCGGGTGTGAAGGCAACGAACAAGGAGAGGACCGCTCAGGGTATCCCAGGAAGCTGCACGCAATGACTGTCACCCAGTGAAGGGTGGCAGTCAATGTTGGTAGGCGGGCGCTATTTGTTCTCGATGTGGGCGACGTTGCCGATGGTGATGGAGATGGTGCCGTCGGCGCCGGTGGCGAAGTCAAGGTAGCCGGGCTTGTCGGCGAGGTCGGACGGGAAGGTGATCTCGATGCCGGTGTCCGTCTTGATCTTGTGGTTCTTGGCCAAGCGGTTGGCGACGCCGCGGCGCACCGGGGCCTCCTCGGGGAGCTTCGCCTCTCGGACGCGCTCCTCGAAGACCTGCTGGACGTCGGGGCGGTCCTCGAAAACCACGCGGCCGATCTCGGCGGGAGTAACCACCTCGTCGCGGTCGGCCTGCTGGGCGACGGCGGCCTTGGCGCGGCCCACCTCGACCGCGGGCGTGAGGCCGTACTCCTCGGCGACGTCCTGCACGATGACGCTCACCTCGCTGAACACCTCCTGCGTAGAGGCAGCGGCGGTGCACTGAAGGAACTTGTCGGGCAGGATCTGGATCGCCTCGCCTCCGATGGAGCGCTCCTTGTCGTGAAAGTCGATGGCAAAGGAGTCGCAGTCCACGAGCACGTAGGTGTCGATCTTTGCCGTGGGGTTGGGCAGGGCGGTGTCCATGCGCAGAATCTCATTGGTGCCGCCGATTTCATGGACGAAGGACTGTTTGCGGGGCAGCAGCACCACGGCGAAGAAACGCTTGCCCTCGGGGCCGTCGAACGCGGCGTCGACCTCGGCATCGGTGGAGTTGGCGCCCACGGCAGCGACGTCGGTGTCGATGAAGTCCGCGACCAGGAGGTCGACCTGCTCGAGCTCCTCCGCGCGGCGCAGCTCCTCCCAGAACCACTCCGCGATCTGGACCGAGAAGCCCTGGAACTCCGCCCCGCCCATGAGGTAATGCTCGAGCTCGCCCGCGAAGCCGGAGTCCTCTGCGAACTCGCCGTGGTTGGACTCGGCGTTGCCCACGATCTTGCGCAGGCGGCGCTGGACATAGGACTTGGTGGGGCGGTTCTCGAGGTCGAGCGGCGCCTCGGAGTAGTACTTCGACCCCGACTCGAAGTCGAAGACGTGCAGGATGGCTTGGCTGACCTTGAGCATTGCTGCGGACCCTTCCGTGAGGACAAAAGAACGGGGTCGATTGTCGCACGACCCGCGCGCGGCAACCGGCCCCGCCGGTGCTTCTTGACAGTTATTCCTGCGGGACCTGGGCGTCCATGGTCTCGGCGACCGCGTCGATCTCGTCCGCCTGCTTGCCGTCGGCGTCGCGCTCGAGCGCCGGGATGAGCATGCGGTAGGAGTTCTCGTTGGCGTTCTTGCGCGGCGAGGTCTTCGCGTAGCGCTTGACCGCGGCGGCGGTCTTGTTCACCGCGGTAAGGGTGCCGGCGCCGGCGACGCAACCGCCCGGGCAGGCCATGCCCTCGAGCAGGTAGCCGTCGTACTTGCCCTTGACGGCGTCCTTCATCAGCTTGCGGCACTCCTCGAGGCCCTCGGCGTTGGCCACCTTGACCTCGCGCTCGGGGTAGCGCTTGTGAATGGCGTTGGCCACGGCCGTCGCCACGCCGCCCGCCACGGCGAACCCGCGTCCGTCGGCGGAGGCCACGTCGAAGTCGCCTCCCTCGCCCGCAAGCTTGGTGTAGTCGATCTGTTTGGCGCTCATCATGCCCGCCATCTCCTCGAAGGTGAGGACGAAGTCAACCTCGGAGCGCACGGACTCGCGCATGGCCTCGAGCTTCTTTGCGGAGCACGGCCCGACAAAGACGATCTTTGCGTTGGGGTGCTGCTTGCGGATGAGGCGCGCGGTGAGCGTCATGGGCGTGAGGGCCATGCTGATGCAATCGGCGTTCTTGGGGAACTCCTTCTTTGCCATGACCGACCATGCCGGGCAGCAAGAAGTGCCCATGAACGGAATCTTGTCGGGCACCTCCTCGAGGAAGTCCTCGGACTCCTGGATGGTGCACAGGTCGGCGCCGAGAGCGACCTCCTCCATGCCGGAGAAGCCGAGCTGCTTGAAGGCCTCGCGGAGCTTGTCGACGTTGCCCTTGCCGCCGAACTGGCCAACAAAGGCGGGCGCGACCTCGGCGATGACCTCGTCGCCGGCGTTGATGGCCATGATCACCTGGAAGATCTGGCTCTTGTCGGCGATGGCGCCGAAGGGGCAGTTGACCAGGCAC
>QAKZ01000039.1 GCA_003150175.1 Coriobacteriia bacterium | reverse complement strand
GACATCGCCGACGGCAAGATCCGCTACGACGGCATCAACGTCAACAAGATCAAGAAGGCCGACCTGCGCCGTTCGCTCGGCGTGGTCCTGCAAGACGTGAACCTGTTCACGGGGACCGTCATGGACAACATCCGCTACGGCAAGCTCGACGCCACCGACGACGAGTGCATCGCCGCGGCCAAGCTCGCGGGCGCCGACGACTTCATCCGCCGTCTGCCCGACGGCTACGAGACGATGCTCACGGGCAACGGCGCCCAGCTCTCGCAGGGCCAGCGCCAGCTCATCTCCATCGCCCGCGCGGCCGTCGCCGACCCGCCCGCGATGATCCTCGACGAGGCCACGAGCTCCATCGACACGCGCACCGAGGCCATCGTCCAGCGCGGCATGGACGCCCTCATGACCGGGCGCACGACCTTCGTCATCGCGCACCGCCTGTCGACCGTCCGCAACTCCGACGTGATCATCTGCCTCGACCACGGCCGCGTGATCGAGCGCGGAAGCCACGACGAGCTCATCGCAAAGAAGGGCTACTACTACCAGCTCTACACGGGAGCATTCGAGCTCGAGTAGCGCGCTGCGACAAAGGAGGGCCCCCGGGCATCTTGTGGCGAGAAGGACCGCGACCACAAGAGGCCCGGGGGCCCTTTGGCGTCGGTCCGCCGCGTCTGGGCGATGCTATCCTAGAGGGCCTTTAGCAAACGGAACGGACAAGGAGTCGAATGGACCTTATTGCCAAGCTGGCCGAGGAACTCAAGCTAAAGAAGACCGACGTCGAGGCGGCGGTCAAGCTCATCGACGAGGGGAGCACCATCCCCTTCATCGCGCGCTACCGCAAGGAGGCGACGGGAGGCATGGACGACGTGGCCCTCCGCGCCCTCGAGGAGCGTCTTTCCTACCTGCGAAACCTCGAGGAGCGCAAGCAAGACGTCATCGCCCTCATCGACGCGCAGGGCAAGCTCACCGACGAGCTCAGGTCCCAGATCGCAGAGGCCGCGACCCTGCAGCGCGTGCTCGACCTGTACAAGCCCTTCCGAAAGAAGCGCCTCACCCGCGCCCAGAAAGCGCGCGAGGCCGGGCTCGAGCCGTTGGCGAACATGATCATCGTGCAGGCTTCCGCCAAGGGGTCGGCGCTCGACGCGGCGGCGGCCTACGTCAACGAGGAGGCCGGCTTCGACACGCCCGAGAAGGCCCTCGCCGGCGCTTCGGACATCGTGGCCGAGACCGTGGCAGAGGACCCGGAGAACGTCGCCGAGCTGCGCGCGTTCACCAGAAACACCGCCGACATCGTCGTAGAGGCGACCGATGCCGCCGAGAAGACCCCCTACGAGCCGTACTACGGCTTCTCGGAGCCCCTGCGCAAGATCCCCAACCACCGCATCCTCGCTATCGACCGCGGCGAGCGCGAGGGCAAGCTCCGCGTGCGCGTGAACGTCGACGGCGCCGCGGCGGTGGAGCGGCTCGGACGCCGATGGCCGCGCCGACAGGGCGTCTTTGCCCCGGTATTCGACGCCGCCGTCGCAGACGGCTACAGACGCCTCATGGCCCCCTCGCTCGAGCGCGAGGCCCGCTCCGACCTCACCGCACGCGCGCAGGCCGACGCCATCGACGTCTTTGCGAAGAACCTCGAGGGCCTGCTTTCCGCGAGGCCCGTGAGGGGCGCGAGGGTCCTCGCGCTCGACCCGGGGTACCGGACCGGCTGCAAGGTCGCCGTCATCGATGAGTTCGGCAAGCTCCTCGACCACGGCGTGGTCTATCCCACCAAGCCCCGCCACGACGTCGTGGGAACCAAGCGCGAGCTTGCCCGCCTGGTGAGCAAGGACCGCGTCAACACCATCGTCATCGGAAACGGCACCGCGAGCCGCGAGACCGAGGAGGTCATCTCGGAGTTCATCTCCGAGCAGGCGCCGGAGCTCCGCTACACCATCGTCAACGAGGCGGGCGCCTCGGTCTACTCGGCATCCGAGCTCGCGAGCCGCGAATACCCCGACCTCGACGTCACCGTGCGCGGCGCCATGAGCCTGGGGCGACGCCTGCAAGACCCGCTCGCCGAGCTCGTAAAGATCCCGCCCCAGTCAATAGGCGTGGGCCAGTACCAGCACGACCTCGACCAGGCGGAGCTCTCCCGCACGCTCGGAAACGTCGTCGAGGACGTGGTCAACCGCGTTGGCGTGGATGTGAACACCGCCAGCGCGAGCCTTCTGGGCTATGTCTCGGGCATCACCTCTGCGGTGGCCGACAACATTGTCGCATACCGCGAGGAGAACGGCGCCTTCACCGACAGGCGCCAGCTCAAGAAGGTTCCCAAGCTCGGGCCCAAGGCATTTCTCAACTCCGCCGGCTTCCTGCGCATCACCGGGGGCGACAACCCCCTGGACGCCACGAGCGTCCACCCCGAGAGCTATCCCGTGGCCACCGAGGTGCTCAAGCGCGCGGGCGTCTCCGCCGACGAGCTCAAGCGCGGCGGCGTGCCCGACATCGAGCGCCGCCTGGGCAGCGTCGCCGACCTCGCGGACGACCTTGGCTGCGGAGCCCCCACCCTCATCGACATCGTCGGCGAGCTCAAGAAGCCCGGGCGCGATCCGCGAGACGACGCCCCCGAGGTGATCTTCAGCCGGGCAGCGCTCTCGATTGAGGACCTTCAGCCTGGCATGGAGCTCAGGGGCACGGTACGCAACGTCGTCGACTTCGGGGCCTTCGTCGACGTGGGCGTCCATCAGGACGGCCTCGTGCACATCTCGAAGCTCGCGAACCGCTTCGTCAAGCACCCGAGCGACGTCGTTCGCGTCGGCGACACGGTGAAGGTCTGGGTCGAGAAGGTCGACCGCGACCGCAAGAAGATCTCGCTCACCATGGTGCAGGGGAAGTAAGAAGAGCCGACTCACCGCCCCCGTGCCCCGCGCGGCCTGTGCTTTAGTTGATCGCAAGTTCCGCATGAGCCGGAGGCCACTTAATGTGGCCTCCGTGCAAAGAGGACTGCCCGAGCAGGCAACTAAAGCACAGGCCGCGCGGGGCACGGGGGCACGTTGACGTCAGCCGTTCTGCTCCGAGGCGCTCCAGAGAGGCGCTACCGCTTGCGGCGTCGGTTCTCGCTGAGGATGTCGTGCGCGACGTAGAGGCCGATGAACAGCGCGAAGAGGTAGCCCACGAAGCCAATGATGGGGATGCCGAAGATGACGGGCTGGATCCTCGCGTAGTACACGATGGACGACCCCATAAAGAGGCCCGCGGCGATGATGGCGAGCGTGAGTCGGTTGACGATGTGGCCCATGTCCTCGAGCGGGTCCTCGGTGCCCGCGAGGTCGAGGTTCACCCTGAGCTGGCCGCGGGTGAGCATCCGCATGGCGTGACCGGCCTCCCCCGCCGCGACGAGGAGCCCGTGGCTCGCGGAGACCCCCTCGCGCGCCAGCTGCTTTGCCTCGCGCTTGGCGGCGTCTTGCGGGGTGGTGTGCGCGCTCAGGTGGCGCTTGATGATGTCGACCATGCTCGCGTTCGGCAGAAGGTTGTCGACAACGCCCTCGAGGGTGACGAGCGCACGGGCGAGCATGGTCACGCTCCCGGGGAGCTCGATGCCGTTGCGCCGCGCCATGGTCACGAGCGAGTTGACGAAGCCGCCGATGTCCAGGTCGGAAAGGTCGGCCGATCCGTAGTTGGCGATGATCGCGTCGAGCTCGCCGAGCAGGTGCGCGTAGTCGACCTCGGAGCTGCCCCCGCGCGAGAAACGCAGAAGGCCGTCGGCGAGCTCGATCGAGTCGCGCCTGGCCACGGCCTCCACCATCTGCGAGACGCAGCGCCTATCCCCCGAGCTCAGCCTGCCCATGATGCCGAGGTCCATGTAGACGATCTTGTTGCCCGAGACCACGAGGTTGCCGGGGTGCGGGTCGGCGTGGAAAAAGCCGTCGTCGAGCATCTGGGCGGTGTAGTTGTCCATGAGCTTCTCGCCGATCTCGGCGCAGTCGTAGCCGGCGGCGGTGAGCTCGACAGTGTCGTCGATGGGGATGCCCTCGATGTAGTCCATCACCACGACGTGGCGCGTGCAGAGCGCCGGGTACGGCTTCGGGCAGTCGAGGAACTTGCAGCCGGCGTTGTTGCGGCGGAACTCCTCGAGGTTGCGCGCCTCGACGAGGAAGTCGGTCTCCTCGCGGAAAGAGAGCCACAGCTCGTCGACGACGCTCTGGAGATCGAGGAACTGGTCCGCGCCGATGAAGCCGCCCAGTCTGCGCGCGAGCGAGCGCATGATGGAGATGTCCTTGGCCATGACCTCTTGGACATGCGGGCGCTGTACCTTGACGGCCACGAGCTCGCCTGTAACCAGGCGCGCCTTGTGCACCTGGGCGACGGAGGCGGAGCCGAGCGGGTTGTCGTCGATGGCGTCGAAGATCTCCTCGATGGGGCGGTCGTACTCGGCGCGCAGGGCGGCGAGCACCGTCTCGCGGTCCATCGGCTCGACGTCGGTGCGCAGCTTGGAGAGCTCGCGCGTGAAGCTCGGCGGCAGGATCTCGGAACGCATCGAGAGGATCTGGCCGGCCTTGACGAAGGTGGGGCCGAGCTCCTCGAGCATCCGCCGCAGGCCTTGGGGCGTGAGACCGTGGAAGATGTCGTAGCGACGCACGATCTGCAGGATCTCTCCGATGCGCCGAAGGCGGCTCGCGCGCGAGAGGTCGTACTGCGCAGACCCCTGGGCTCGGCCGCCGAAGATGCCGATCGTGTCCGGCCCCGAATCGGAGCCGTCGCGGGTCATCTCGTCGTACCAGCTGTTCAAGATCTGGTCGTACTCATGGAGACGGGCGGCCTCGTCGGCGCCCGTCTCCGTTGTGGTTTTCTGTTCGGGTTCTGCGGCCACGCCCGTGCGCTACTCGGCGGCATCCGGCTCGACGGCGTCCTCAGAGGCGTCCGAGACGTCCTCGGCGACGGGCTCGTCGGCGGCCTTAGCGCGATCGGCCTCGATAGCGGCGCTCATGTCCGCTACCTTCTGCGCGTACGCGGCGCGCTGCTCGGGCGTCATGGACTCGAGCTTGGAGCGCAGCGCGGCGTCGGAAGCTCCCGAGACCGTGGACTCGAAGGTCTCCTTGACCTTGCGCGTGAGCTCGGAGTTCAGGTTCTTGCCCTGCTCGACGGTGATCTCGCCCTTCTTCACGAGCTCGTCGACGAGCTGCTGGCCCTTCTCGGCACCGGCGGCGACGGCGCCGACGCCGGCGAGAAACGCCTTGTAGATGGTCTCGCCCATATCGAATCCGTCCATGAGCGGCTCCCTTCGTCCGTGGGCGCGGGCCTTCTGCCCGCGCATACGCTAACTCTACCCCATCGCGGCCGCGCTCTGACGGGCGCTTCCGCAGGCGGGGGAATTCCCTATCCCAAAAGAATGCGCCGCAGGTCGTCGATGGTGTCGGCGATCGCCGCGCAGCCGGCGGACTCGAGCTCGGAGCGCGGGGCGGTGGCGCCGTAGAGCACGCCCACGCACTCGACGCCGCAGCTCGTGGCCGCCTCCGCGTCGAAGCGGCGGTCGCCCACCATAACGGCCTCGGAGCCGTCGACGCCGGCGGCGGCGAGGGCGCGCCCGAGGGCCGCCTCCTTCGAGTCGCCGTGGTCGGAGAGCTTCGCCATGGGGAAGTCGAAGAGGTCGAGGACGCCGTTGGTCTCCAGGCCCCGGCGCAGGAGGAACTCGCGCTTGGACGAGGCCGTGCCGAGGAGCTTCCCTGCGGCCTTGAGGTCGCCAAGAAGCGCGTCCATCCCCTCGAAGAGCGGCCACCCGTCGCGCCCGAGGCCCGCATAGATGGCGCGGTACTCCTCGGTCACCTGCTGCGCCTCGGCCTCGGATAGGCCGTAGACCATGCTGTATGCTTGCGGGAAGGGCGGGCCCACGAGCCTGCTCATGTCGCCGAGCTCCTCGTCAGTCCATCCATGCCGGTGCATGACGGCGCGGGCGGTGGCGACGATGCCGGGCATGGAGTCGACGAGGGTCCCGTCGAAGTCGAAAACGACGAGCTTCCTTTGGGATATCGGGGGCATCTGCTGTTCCTTTCCGGGCAGGTAACGATGTGAGCATAGCAGAGCACGCCCTGGCCCGGGCAGGGTAAGATAAACCCTACGCCCGAACATGCCCTCGACCTGAGGAGATATACCAATGCGCGCACTGCCCTTCGCCTGCCTGCGGCCCGTTCCCGACCGCGCGGCGGCGTTCGCCTCGCTGCCCTACGACGTCTTCGACCGCGGCGAGGCCGCCGCCTATGTGGCCGCCCACCCGACCTCCTTCCTCGCGATCGACCGCCCCGAGACCGCCTTCGGCCCCGACCACGACATGTACGCGGACGACGTCTACGCGGCCGCGAGGAGGATCCTCGAGGAACGGGCCGCCGACGGCACGCTCATGCGCGACCCGAACAAATGCTACTACCTCTATCGCCTCGAGCAGGGCGGCCGCAGCCAGACCGGCATCGTCGCCGCGTGCTCGCTCGACGACTACATGGACGGGACCATCCGGCGACACGAGCTGACCCGCCGCGACAAGGAGGACGACCGCGTCCGCCATATCGAGGCGACCGGTTGCCAGACCGGGCCCATCTTCCTCGCGTACCGCGACGACCCGACGCTCGCCTTCCTCGTCGGCGCGGCCAAGGAGGCCGAGCCCCTCTATGACTTCGAGGACGCCGAGGGCGTGCGCCAGACCGTGTGGCGCGTGGGCCGCCCGGAGGCGGTCGAGGCCATCGAGCTCATGCTCGCGCGGATGCCGCGCGCCTACATCGCCGATGGCCACCACCGCGCGGCCTCGGCAGCGCGCGTGTGCCGCGAGCTGCGCGAGGACGCGGGAGACGCCCTCACGGGGGACGAGCCCTTCAACTACCTGCTTTGCGTCCTCTTTCCCGCGAGCGAGCTCACGGTCCTTCCATACAACCGCGTGGTCTCGGACCTGAACGGGATGACGCCCGACGAGCTCGCGCAGGCGGTAGCGGCCGCGAACTTCGAGGTCTCCGAGCCCCTCGGCGAGGCGGTCGCGCCCGCTCAGAAGGGCGTCTTTGGCATGTACTGCGCGGGGAGCTGGCGCCGCCTCGTCTGGAAGGGGGACGCCGAGGCGGACGCAGACCCCGTGGCGTCGCTCGACGCGTCGCGCCTTCAGGACCACGTGCTCGGCCCCGTGCTCGGCATCGGTGACCCGCGCCTCGACGAGAGGATCAGCTTCGTCGGCGGCAACGCCGGCACAGAGGAGCTCGAGCGCAGGGCCGGCGCCGACGGCGTCGCCTTCAGCCTGTGCGCGACCTCCGTGGACGACCTCATGAGCGTCGCCGACGCGGGGCTCCTCATGCCGCCGAAGTCCACCTGGTTCGAGCCGAAGCTCCGAAGCGGCCTCTTTATCCGCAAGATCTCCGACCCGAGGTAGGCACATGGACGGCGCTGTCGGCAAACACGGCGGTGGGATCGAGAAGGTCATCGCCGCGATAGTGGAGGGCGCCGCAAAGGCGGCCCTCGCCGGTGCGGCCCCGTCCGAGGGGTTCGACATCGACCGCTTCGGCCGCGAGCTCATGGCGGCCAAGGACCCGGCGGCGCTGCTGGAGTCCTTCGTCGTCCAGACGCGCTCCGACGAGGGCGCCTCGGCACTCGAGCGAAGGCTCGCGGAGCGGCTCGGCGAGGCGGGGATCTTCGAGAACGAGGGGCGCCTGCCCGGGCTGCGCGTCGTACGCCCGAGGACGAGCGGGCTGTTCTACCTCCGTATCGAGGACGCCGAGCTCCCCTACCTCGCAAAGCTCCGGGTCCTTGGCGTCGAGGCGGCGCTGAACGGCGCGCTTCTTTGCTCCGCCCTGCTGGACGACCCGCGCGGAGCGAGCATGGAGGAGATCGTCCGCACCGAGCAGCGCGTCGCGCGCTCGGTGGCCCAGCAGGCGCAGACCCCCGTGCTCGACCCTGAGGAGCTCGGGTGCGGAGGCGAATGGGCGGACCGCAAGGCCATCGCCGCGGGCATCGAGTGCCTAAGGCTCCCCTACCGGCTCTCCGCGAGGTTCCGCGTGAACGCGCGGGAAGGCGAGGCGGCCATCGAGGTCGAGCTCGTCCCGCCGCGCCTCATGCCGGCCAAGGCCTATGTGGACGGGCTCGGCATCGTGCCCGCGAGCGACGCGATGCGCAGGCGCGCGGCCACCGACTACAACCTGCGGGTGCTCGTCCTGTTGTGCGCCTACGTCTTCAACAATACCCCTGACCTGCACCGCGTTTGGGTCTCCGGAGTTGTCGACACGGCGACGAGCCACGCATGCTACTGCTCGGCGGCCCTCGAGCGCGAGGACCTCGAGGGGATTGACCTCGCGCGCGCCGAGCCCGTCTCGCTCATGCGCTTCCTGTGCGCGTCGATGGACGAGTCCGACGGGACGCTCGCGCCGGTTGCCCAGGGCTTCTCGATGGACGAGGAGCGGTTCTGCCCCAAGGGCCGCTACCGCACAGTCGAGCTCTCCGATGAGCGCCTCTCCAGCGCGAGCGCGGCGGCGAACCTCGGGTGCAGGTACGTGCACGGGCTCTCCGTGAGGGAGGACGCCGCGCGCGCCGAGGTGGCCAGGAAAGCCTCCGCCGCGCTCGGTCCCTCGACCGAGGAGAACGTCCGCTCCGTGCTCGAGATCGCGCGGGAGTCCGGGGACCCCGACGTCATCGCCGCCTCGCGCGAGGTCGCTCGCAGGCTTATCGAGGGCGAGATCGACGAGTCGGACCCCGAGGCCGTGGAGGAGTCCTTCAAGGCCGCGAGCGCCTTGAGGCAGACGGTCGCCGATGCGCAGAAAAAGCTCTTTGCCGGGGACGCGGAGGGATGCGCCGCCGTGGTCGCGGAGGCGCTCGCGCCCATCGAGGCCGATTCGAGGTACCGCGACGACGCGGGGACCCGCTGGAGGCTCTTCGACGGCTACGCGGACCGCGTGATCTACAACCGGCTCTTTGCCGACGACTGCCCCGAGGTCAGGCTCGTGCCGCGCGCCTATTTCGACGCGCTCCAGCTCCTCTCGGCCTCCGACCTCCTGCTCGAGCGGCCCGAGGCGGCCTGCGACCTCGCGCGCCAGGCAGCGCACATGGCCCCGCTCTCGACCCAGGCGGCCTTGAACTACAGCCATTGCCTGCTCGAGCTCGGCCGCGTGGAGGAGGCGTCGGAGGAGTGCTGCCGCATGCTCCGCTGCGCGAGCGACCCGCAGAGCATCGGCTTCGGCTACATCACGATGGCGCAGCTCCAGTGGAAGCTGGGGAACATGGTGGCCTCGCAAGCCTGTTACCAGATGGCCTCGCGCATGCTGCCCGGGGGAATCGTCGACGCGGCGCGGCAGATCGCAAGCCTGCTCGGGGCGGAGAACAGTGAATCGCTCTCCGACGAGCGCGTCGCGGAGGCGCTCGCGGCCCGCGGAATCCCGCTCGCCCCGTCGGAGGAAGTCCTCCAGGTGCTCGAGGAGGGCGCCGCCGCGGCAATAGACGAGAACCTCTTCCGTCCTGGCAGGGAGATGCTCTACCTGCTGATGGCGCTCACGCGCGACGACATCGACCACGGGATCCTCCGTTCGCTCGAGGACGAGCCCGACTTCTAGGAGAAGCTTTTGGCAAGAGAAATCTCGGCCGTCAGACTTTGGCCCGTCGGCTTCGACTACGCGATCTTCGACTTCGACGGGACGCTCTCGGCGACCGAGGCGCTCTGGGAGGAGGTCGACCGCGCGTTCTTCTCGGCACGGGGGATCCCGTACACGCCCGAGGTGCACCAGACGCTCGCCACGCTCGGCTTCTCTGGGGGCGCGGCCTGGGTGCGCGAGGCGTTCGGGGTGCGCGACTCCGTCGAGGACATATGCGACGAGTGGAACCGGATGGGGGCGGCCCTCTACGAGGCGAAGGCGACGCTGCGCCCCGGTGCCGAGCGCTATCTGCGGGCGCTGCGCGCGGCCGGGGTTCCGCTCGCGCTTGCGACGACGAACGACCCGCGCGTGCTCGCCTCGATGGCTCCGCGCATCGACGTCTCGGGCCTATTTGACGCAGTCGTGTGTGGCAAGGAGGTCGCGAGGTCAAAGGAGCACCCGGACATCTACCTCGAGGCGGCGCGGCGCATAGGCGCCGAGCCTACCCGCACGTTGGTCTTCGAGGACATCCTCGCGGGATCGAGGTCGGCGAAGTCCGCCGGCTTCCTCGTGTGCGACGTGGACGTCGCGGGGGCTGGCCAGCCGAAGGAGGCGCTGCGCGGCATCTGCGACGTCTGGCTCGACAGCTGGGAGGACATCAAGCTGTAGCGCAAGTTTGGGAGCGTAAACAGGAGACGGGCACGAAGCCTGCGGCAAGCGCCGGCTTCGTGCCCGTCCTCGTGTTGGGCTTCGGAATCACCGAGATGCCCCGAATCCCTCTATTTGTTGGCGATCTCGGTCGGCCAGGTGCAGTCGTCGGGCATCTTCGCGTCGCCGTTGGCGATGTCCTGCGGTATGGAAGAGTCGCTCTTCATGAGGTCGGTCACTGTGACGAACTCGTAGCCCTGGGACTGGAGCGCCTGGATGATCTGGGGCAGCGCCTCGACGTCCTGGTCGCGCGGGCCGCCGCCGTCGTGCATGAGGATGATCGCGCCGGAGAACGCGCCGTTGGTGGACTTGCTCACGATGGAGTCGACGCCTGCGCGGCGCCAGTCCTCGGAGTCGAGGTTCCACAGGACCGAGACGCTCGCGAGGCCGCCGGAGTTGAGCCACGAGGACTCCTTGAAGTCGCCGTAGGGCGGGCGGAAACCGGTGGTCTGGACCCCGGCGACCTTGTTGATTGAATCGAATGCGTTGCTGAACTCAGACTGCAGCGATGAGGCGTCGAGCTTCGTCAGCTGCTGGTGCTGGTAGGTGTGGCTCATGAGCTCGTTGCCGGATTCAACGACCTTCTTACAGAGCTCGGGGTACTCCTCGATGTTCTGACCGAGGTTGAAGAAGGTCGCCTTGCAGCCGTACTGGTCGAGGATGCTGAGGTACTTCTCGGTGTAGGGGTCGGCAGGGCCGTCGTCGAAGGTGAGGGCGATGAGCTTTTTGCTCTGGTCGTCAGGCTTGATCTGGTGGACCGTGACGACGCAGTTCTGCGTCTCCTGGATGACGTCGCCGTCGGCGGTCTCGCCGGAGGTCTTGCCGTGGCGCACCTCGCGCTTGCCGACCTTCGGCCATTGGCTGATGTAGGTGATGTTTCCCCAGGCCTCGCCGCCCATCTCGAGCTTCGGCTGCTCCTCGACGACGTTCACGTCGTAGTCCTCGAGTTTGTTCGATCCGTCGCCGATAGTGACGTCGTCGCCGTCGGCGGCATGGTAGGAGCCGAAGTCGGCGGGGTCGATGTCCTGCCCGTTGACACTCGCGGAGTACACATACCCCTGGCCCTGCTGCAAGACGTCGCCGCCGACGCTCACGAGGTCGCCCTTCTTTGGCGAGAGGCGCTTGGCCGACACGATGTCGTCAAGGGTGGAGCCGACCTTCACACTCGTCGTGCTGCCGTTGAGCTTGATGTCGACGGGTCTCGTGTTCCAAGCAAAGAGGGCAACGGCGGCGATCACGATGACGACGGCAGAGCCGATGAGCGTCGAGGCGTTGGGGAGCCCGAGCGCGGCCCCGCGCCGGCGCGGGGCGCTGCCGCCGCGGGGCCGCGCGGTAGGCGAATACCCCTGGAGCGCCCGCCCGTAGCCTCCGCGACGAGCGCCGCGCCCGTCATCGCGGCGGCCGGAGTACGCCTCGACGCCGGCCCTCCTGGGCATGGATGTGCTCGCGTGGCCCCTGCGGTCGCGCTGAGGCTGCGGCACGCCCTGGCGAGGCCGCGCGTGCCCGTAAGAGCCGCCGTCGCGTCCATAGGCGCCCTGGTTGCGCGCGTATCCGCCGCCGAGGTTGGTGTAGCTGTTATGCGAGGAGGACGAGTCGGCCCGGCGATGGGCCTTGCCGGAGCGGCGGGGGCCCTGGTCTCCCGCGCCGCGCGAGTACCCGTGGTCGGGCCCGCCCAGGCGCCCGCGGTTCTGATATTGGGACATTCTCTCACCTTTATACGCAATGGCCTGGGCGCGCAAGGCGCCCAGGCCGCTTTAAGCCTCGTTCTATACTAGCGGCTTCAGAGGCCGCAGGCCCTCTAAAGCAGGGCTTGACCGGTTACTTGAGCTCCTCGGGGATGTCCGCCGAATCGCAGTCGAACGACTCCGCCACGGCCTTCGCCTGGGCCGCGCGGATATGCGAGAGGTCCTCGTCGCCCATCTGGGCATAGACCTGCGAGAGCTGGTCGAGCGCGTAGCAGACGTAAGAGGCGACCGAATCGCCCATCCCCGAGAGGACCATCATGGTCACGAGCGAGTCAGGGGCGAGCGCGAGCGCCGTCGCGTGATCGAGCTCGAGAATGTCGCCGATCTGCCGCTCCACCTCCTCGCAGCCGCCCCGGTCGCCGGCCTTCGCGCGCTTGAGCGCGCGCTTGACCGCTTCCGCGAACTGACCGATGAGCTCAAGGACGTA
This sequence comes from Coriobacteriia bacterium, assembly GCA_003150175.1. Classification (GTDB taxonomy): domain Bacteria; phylum Actinomycetota; class Coriobacteriia; order Coriobacteriales; family Atopobiaceae; genus Paratractidigestivibacter. The sequence goes on along the minus strand of QAKZ01000039.1, from coordinate 5,873 downwards.
ATCCCTCTGAAGCATGTGATCGCCTTCCGACGTGGATGTTCCCGGACGATTGTATACCTGTGCCCGCGCGCCCTAGCGCGCCGGGGGCTCGATCCCCAGGTGGTCGAAGGACGCGGGCGTGGCCTGCCTGCCCTGCGGCGTGCGGACGATGAGGCCGCGCTGCAGCAGGTACGGCTCGTAGACGTCCTCGAGCGTGCTCGGGTCCTCCCCCACCGCGGAGGCGATGGTCGTGAGGCCGACCGGGCGGCCGCAGAACGTGTCGCAGAGCGCACGCAGGATCTTCACGTCCATCCAGTCGAGCCCCATGGCGTCGATCTGGAAGAACTCGAGCGCCTCGGCCGCGACCTGCCAGGTGATGTCCCCGGAGGCCTTCACGCTCGCGTAGTCGCGGACGCGCTTGAGCAGGCGGTTGGCCAGGCGCGGGGTACCGCGCGAGCGCGAGGCGATCTCGAGCGCGCCCTGCTCGTCGATCATCACGCCGAGGATGGTCGCCGAGCGCGTGACGATCTGCGCGAGCTCCTCGGCGGCGTAGTAGTCGAGCCGGTAGCTGATGCCGAAGCGGTCCCGAAGCGGGCCCGTGAGCAAGCCCGTCCTGGTCGTCGCTCCCACGAGCGTGAACCTTGGGACGTCGATGCGGATGGAGCGGGCGGCAGGCCCCTTGCCTATGACGATGTCGAGGAAGAAGTCCTCCATCGCCGGATAGAGGATCTCCTCGATCTGATGGTTCAGGCGGTGGATCTCGTCGACGAACAGGACGTCGCCCTCCTCCAGGTTCGTGAGGATCGCGGCGAGGTCGCCGGCGCGCTCGATTGCGGGGCCGGAGGTCGTGTGGAGCTTGGCGCCCATCTCGTTGGCGACGATGCCCGCGAGCGTGGTCTTGCCCAGGCCCGGGGGACCCGAGAAGATCACGTGGTCGAGCGGCTCGTTGCGGCCCTTCGCGGCCTCGATGAGCACCCGCAGGTTCGAGCGCACGCGCTCCTGGCCGATGTAGTCGTCGAGGGTGCGCGGCCGCAGGCTCCGATCCTGGTCGAGGTCGTCGCCCGTGAGTTCGCCGGTGACTGCGCGGGGCCCCGAGGAGACCCCGGGGGCGTTCGTGGCAAAGAGGTCGTCGTCGGCAGCTTCCCACATCAGCGACCGCTCCCTAAGCGCTTAAGGGCGAAGGTGAGGGCCTTCTCGACCGTGGTGATGCCTGCCGCCTCACGACCCTCGAGCGCGAGCTCGGCCTCCTGGGGCGTGAAGCCCATGGAGAGAAGGGCCTCGGTAGCTTCGGCGTCGACGGAAGGGGCGGAAGGCTTGGGCGAGCCTGCGAGCGGGATCTGGCCAGGGCCGGTCGCGGCGAGGCCGACGAGGCCCCTGAGCTCAGCGTTCTTAGAGAACACGTCGGAGAGCTCGACGAGCAGGCGCGAGGCTTTCTTCTTTCCCACCCCGGGAACCTGCGCCATGCGCGCGGCGTCCTCGGTGGCAACGACGGTCGCGAGCTGCGCCGCGGTGAAGGTGGAGAGGACCGCCAGGGCGAGCTTCGGGCCGACGCCCGAGATCGCGCGGAGCTGGTCGAACAGCGCCCGCTCCTCGCGCGTGGCGAAGCCGTAGAGCTCCATCGCGTCCTCGCGGACGATCATGCGGGTGAGGACGGTCACCCCCGCCTCCCCTGCAGGGGGCAGGGCGGCCGCGGTGGTCGAAGAGACCCCAAGCTCGTAGCCGACCCCGCCAACGTCGATGACGACGCGCGACGGCAGCACCTCCACGAGCGTGCCTGTGAGCTGGACGATCATTGCTGGAGACTCCTTGCCTGTCCGAGGTTCCTGGTCCGCGTGAGGTTCGCGTGGCACACGGCCGCCGCGAGCGCGTCGGCGGCGTGGTCGGGGTGCGGCTCGTGGTCGAGCGCGAGGACGTTGCGCACCATGTACATGACCTGGTGCTTGTCCGCCGCGCCGGTGCCGACCACCGCCTGTTTGATCTGCATGGGGGTGTACTCGCCCACGCTCAGCCCCGCCTTGGCGCACGCGACGATGGCGACGCCGCGCGCCTGCGCCGTGGCGACGGCCGACTTGACGTTCTCGCCGAAGTAGACGTTCTCGATGGCGAGCTCGGTGGGTCCGAAGCGGCCGATCACAGCTTTGACCTCGTCGTATATGCGCCCGAGCCTGGAATCGATCGCCTCATGCGCGCGGGTCTCGACGCAGCCGTAGGCGCGTGCGCGGCACACGGCGCCGCGAGTCTCGACGATGCCCCATCCCGTGTGGGCAAGCCCCGGGTCGATGCCCAGGATCACCATAGCCGCCTCCCTCCCGTAGCGCGGGCCTTCCTACAAGAACGCTCGTTCTATATTAGCATACGCAGCCATGGGAAGAGGAACGAAGTCAGCAAGCTCAGACGAGTATGCCGAGGCGGCTCAGTTCTCGGAGAAGGGCGATCCCCAGAAGAGCCCGGGGTCGCCCGGCTTGCCCCCGTCGTGCCGCTGCCCGCCATGGTCGCCGGGCACGTCCTGAGCCCCGATCATGCCGAGGATGTCGAGCGCCTCCTGCGGAGCCTCGGGCGCGTCGCCGCCCGCTTGGTCCGCCCCGAGGCCGAACGCGCCGGCGATCTCCGCCGCGACGGCCTCGCGGTCGACGCGCTCCTCCTTAGGCCGCACATGGTCGCGCCACGCCAGGCCCAGGGCGCCGCGCGCCTCGTCGAGCGTCTTCGAGGAGAGCGTGGGCGCGAGGAGCCTGCCGGGGAGCGCGGAGACGGACGAGCGCACCGTCGCGACGACGGCGCAGGCGAGCTCCTCGTTCTCGCAGGCGGCGACGATGTCGGTGAGCGGGGTCTCCCACTCGATGAAGCTCGAGATCACGAAGTCGAGCTGATCGAGGCGCTTCTCGGCGGAGGAGCCGCCCGCGAGAGAGGCGATGTCCTCGAGCGGCCAGCTCGCGCGGGCGGCGGCGGGGACCACGGGAGAGACGGTGTTGCGAAGCCGCGAGAGCGCGAGGACGTCGGAGCGGTACAGGTCGCCGAAGGGCAAGACGCACCCGAGGTCCCTGGCATGGGCCGAGCCCAAGGCGAGCGCGGTCTTGTCCGCGGCCGAGAGCACCGCCGAGCCGTCCTTGCGGGCGCGCGCGGCGACGCGCGCCCAGGCGAGGTCGCGCGCGAGCTCATCGTCTCCAGCGGCGTCGGGCCCCGCGGCATCGAGCTCGTCGGCTTCGAGGCGCAGGTTGCGCACGAGCTCGCGGGAGGCGTCGTCGCGCCCGTCTCCCCACGTCAGGACCGTCGGCAGCACGTTCGTCGGGCCGAGCGCGTCGGTGGCGACGGCGCAGGCGAGCATCGAGGGCATGCCGCCGTCGACGACGATCCGCGCCGTGGTCTTGCCGAGGGAGCGGCACAGCGCGCGCGTGCCCTCGGCGGCAGCCTCCCAGGCGAGGATGGCGGGATCGAAGACCTGGGCCGGTGAGGTGGCGGCCAGCGGCCCCTCGGCCCCCTTCTGTATGTCCGCGAAGACGAGCGCCTCCTCGAACGAGGGGGCCTGGCAGGCGAGCTCTCCCCACGGGGCCACGGCGAAGCTCGAACCGGGGAAGACCTCCGCATCGCAGCACCCGACACCTCCCACGCCGACGACCCAGGCGCCCATGGCGTCGGCGTCCGCCCGGAAGCGGGACTCGGAGAGCGACGCGCCCAGGGCGCTCGCCGCGTCGTCGATGGCGAAGCCGTAGGTCGTGAGGAAGAGCACGGCGTCCACATGGTAGTCGTAGTCGACGTACTCATCGAGGTCCTCGTAGGTGAAGGCGACGCCGAGCGTGAGTCCGCCGACCTCGAGCTGCGGCAGCGAGAGGGCCTCCTCCCCGTCCGGATCGTCCGAGGCGATCTGCCTGAGCGTGCCGAGAAGGCGCAGGGGCACCACGCTCTCCCCATCGAGGAAGACGGCCTCCATGACGGGGTCGTCGGCCGAGGCGAGCGGCATCGGCACGATGGCCGGACATGCGAGGCCCTCGGCGAGCGACGAGACGAGCTGTGCCGTGTCCACGAGCATCCCCTCGCGGTCCGGCATCGGGACGGGCACGGCGGGCGCGACGACGGTCGAGGGGAACACGACGAGCCCCGCCCCCGCCTCGGCGGCGCGCTCGCAGCACGACGCGATGCGGCGGCGAGCGAGGGCGAGGTCGCCGTTTGCGGAGGGCACCTGTGCGATTGCGATCTTCATAGACAAAACCTCCAGTGGGCTTGGGGCTACGCGACGAGGACCTTGCCGGCCCTGCCGATGGCGTCGGTCACCTCGGCGAGAAGGACCATGTTGCGCGCGTCGACGGTGCAGGGCAGCTCCATGCGCATGACGTCGCCCGAGACCGACTCCACGCGAACCTCCACGTGGTCGAGGCCGGGGTAGGCGGCGAGGATCCTCCCGAGGTCGTCCATGCGCGAGCGCGTCAGGCTGCTCGCGGGCATGTTGATCTCGAGGACCTTGGGGCGGTTCGTGCGGTCGTTCAGTACGAGCGGCTCGACCTCCATGCAGATGACCTGGTTGCCGCGGTCGCTGCGCTCGAGCTTGCCGGAGACCTTGACGAAGACGTCGCCCGCGGCCTCGCCGGTCTCGGGGTCGACCTCGCCCGCGAGGGTGGCCGCGCACTTCTTGTAGAGCTTGGGGAAGATGACGAGCGTGACCTCGCCCTCCATGTCCTCCAAGGTGACGATGGCCATGGGGTCGCCGTTCTTGGTGGTCTTCTTTTGGATGGCCGAGACCATGCCCGCGAAGCGCAGCACCTTGCCCTCGGGCACCTTGAACTGCTCGTGGACGCCGCCCGCCGAGTCGGTGACCTCGGTCGAGACCTCGATGTCCGAGAGGCTGTAGTCGCGCGCCTTCGCCAGGGCGTAGGCGTACGGGCGCAGCGGGTGGTCCGAGACGTAGAGGCCGAGGACCTCGTGCTCTCGCGAGAGCTTGACCGAGCGGTCCCACTCCACGCCGTCGGGCTCGGGGTTCGTCTCCTCGAAGCCTGCGCCCTCGACGCCCGCGAACATATCGAACATCGAGACCTGCCCCGTCGCGCGGATCTTCTGCTTGCGCGTCGCGGCGTCGATGATGTTGTCCGGGTTGTTCTTGTCGACAAGGCGCATGAGCTGCATGCGGGTGTATCCGGTGGAGTCGAAGGCGCCCGAGCAGATGAGCGCCTCGACCACGCGGCGGTTCGCGGAGCCGGAGTCCATGCGGTTCACGAAGTCGAAGATGTCGCGGAACTCCCCCGCGCGGTCGCGCTCGGCCATGATGGCCTCGCCCACGGCCTCGCCCACGCCGCGGATGCCGGCGAAGCCGAAGCGGACGCCGTCGGGGGTCGCCGTGAAGTCGCGGCCGCTCTCGTTGATGTCCGGGGGCAGGATGGCCACGCCCTCGCGGCGGTAGGCGGTGACGTAGTGGACGATCTTCTCGGTCTTGCCCATGTAGGACGTGAGGACCGAGGCCATGTACTCCTTGGGGAAGTAGGCCTTGAGCCAGGCGGTCTGCATGACGAGGATGGCGTAGCCCGCGGAGTGCGACTTGTTGAACGCGTAGGACGCGAACTCGAGGACGTCGTCCCAGATGCGCTGGGCGACCTCCTTCTTGTAGCCGTTCTCGACGGCGCCGTTGATCCAGTGGTCGTAGATGGTCTCGTCGGCGCCGTTGCCCTCCCAGTGGAAGATCTGGTCGGTCAGCATCTTGATCTTCTTCTTCGCCACCGGCTTGCGGATGCGCGAGTCCGACTCGCCAGGGGTGAAGTTCGACATCTTCATGCTGATCTGCATGACCTGCTCCTGGTAGACCATGGTGCCGTAGGTCTCGTCCAGGATGTCGGAGAGGCGGTCGTCGTAGAAGGCGACGGGCTCCTTGCCGTTCATGCGGTTGATGTAGCTCGTGACCATGCCGGCGCCCA
>QAKZ01000045.1 GCA_003150175.1 Coriobacteriia bacterium | reverse complement strand
GCACATGGATTGGGTACTTGCCGCGGCGGCGTCGGCGCTGTTCGCGGGCGTCACGTCGATTCTGGCGAAGATCGGCATCGAGCACACGGACTCGGATGTGGCCACGGCTATCCGCACGACGGTCGTGCTCGTGTTCAGCTGGGTGATGACGGCGATCTCGGTGGGGGACGTGCCGGCGGCGCTGGCCGCGATCACGCCGCGGTCGTATCTCTTCCTCGGGCTGTCTGGCCTGGCCACGGGTGCGAGCTGGATCTGCTACTTCGCGGCGCTCTCGGAAGGCGACGTGAACAAGGTCGTGCCCATCGACAAATCGTCGACGGCGCTCTCGGTCCTCCTCGCCATCGTGCTCTTCGGCGAGACGAGCCACCTCGCGGTCAAGCTCGTGGCCACGGCGGTCATCCTCGGGGGAACCTTCCTCATGATCGAGCGCAAGAAGGGCTCGGGCGCTCGCTCGGCCGGTGCGGGCTCGGGCGCGAACTCGGGCTCGGCCAACGCACTGGCCGACGCGCCCGCCGACGGCTCGGTCTGCGTCCCTGCCGATGGCTCGGCAGACGCCCCCGCCGACGGCGGTCGCCGCTGGCTCGTCCTCGCCGTGCTCTCGGCCGTCTTTGCCGCGCTCACCTCGGTACTCGCGAAGGTGGGTATCGAGCACGTCGACTCGAGCCTCGCCACGGCGGTGCGCACCTGCTTCGTCCTCGTGATGGCGTGGGTCATCGTCGCGGCCCGCGGCAAGCTCGGCCTCGCGCGCGACGTCGACCGCCGTGAGCTTGCCTTCATCTGCGCCTCCGGTGTGGCGACGGGAGCTTCCTGGCTCTTCTACTACTACGCGGTGCAGACGGGCCAGGTGAGCGTCGTCGTGCAGATCGACAAGCTATCGATCCTCGTGTCCATTGCCTTCGCCCGCGCCGTGTTCGACGAGCGCCTGAGCCGTCGCGCCGCGGTCGGCCTCGTGCTCATCGTCGCTGCGACGCTGGCCATGACCGTCTGGGCCTGATATGGCACAATTCTGCCCGGCTCCCCGCATCCATACCACCTCGACCCACAACGGAGAGACGCACATGGCAATGAACGGCATACGGCTGATCGCGGCCGACCTCGACGGAACGCTGCTGCTCGATGGCGCGCGGGAGGTCCCCGACGAGGTCTTCGACCAGATCCGCGGCCTTGCGGCCAGCGGCGTCCGCTTCCTCGCGGCGAGCGGCCGGCAGTACTACAACCTGCGCCGTCTCTTTGCCCCCGTGGCCGACGATATCCTCTACCTCTGCGAGAACGGCTCGCTCGTCATGCTCGACGACGAGGTGCTCCTCAAGCGCTGCATGCCCCGCGACCTGGGCGAGGAGGTCTGCCGCGCGATCATGGCCGACCCCAGGCTCGAGCTTCTGGTCTCCGGCGTCCACACCAACTACGCCTTCGCCAGCTCGCCCGCCTTCATCGACCACCTGGTCAACGAGGTCGGGACACGCACGACCCCGATCGATTCGCTCGACCAGATCCACGAGGATTTCCTCAAGGTCAGCTTCTATGCGAAGGACCCCGCCGACCTCGACGCGGCGGCGCCCGCCTTCGAGGAGCGCTTCGGCGACGCGCTCAAGGTCGTGGTCTCGGGGGCCTCTTGGTTCGACGTCATGTGCCGTGGCGTGGACAAGGGCTCGGCGCTGGCGGCGATCTCGGGCGAGCTCGGCATCGCGGCGGCGGACATGGCCGCCTTCGGAGACAACTTCAACGACGCCGAGATGCTCGATTACGTCGGCCACCCCTTCCTCATGGAGTCCGGCCAGCCCGCCCTGCGGGGCCTGAACGACCGCATCGAGCTCGTCGGCAGCGTTCCCGCAAAGCTCACGGCGCTTCTCGCCGAGTAGTGCCGGGCACGCGCCTCCGCGACTGATATACTTCGGCACGCAAACCGAAGAAGAGAGGCGAGGAATGGCAAAGGAACCGGACAGCCTGCAGAGCCAGGCATACGAGATGATCCGCGAGAGGATCATCTTCGCCGACTACACCCCGGGCATGAAGCTCGGCATCAAGGAGCTCTGCGAGGAGCTCGAGCTCGGGCGCACGCCGGTGCGCGAGTCGTTCCTGCGCCTGGCCCAGGAGGACCTCGTCGAGTCCGTGCCCCAGAGCGGTACGTACGTCTCGAAGATCAACATGCGCTATGCCGAGGCCGCGCGCCTTTCGCGCGAGTGCCTGGAGCGCGAGATCATCGCCGAGTGCTGCGCGCGCATCGACGCGACCGGGCTCGAACGCATCGACGAGCTGATCTGTGACCAGCAAGAAGCCCTCGACGCCGACGACAAGCGCGCCTTCTTCGAGTCCGACAACGCCATGCACGCCGCGCTCTATGACATCGCCGGCCGCCCCGTGATCTGGCAGTGGCTCAATCTGACGAACACCCACTTCGAGCGCTTCCGCTGGCTTTCCGCCATCACCAAGGGCGTCGACCCCGAGGAAGTCGTGGGCCAGCACCGCCAGATGCGCCGCGCCCTCGCGACGAAGGACGTGAACTACGCGAGCTACCTCGTGTCCGACCACCTGCAGAAGTCCCGCTACGACTACGACAAGATCGTCGCCGAGCACCCCGACTACTTCGCGGACGCGAGCCCCTTCGGCCGTTGACCCGCTCGCATACTAGTCTCGCGTGCCGTATGTGTGCGCCCTGCGAAGCTGTCGCGGCGCAAAAGCCCTGCTCACAACGAGGTCCCACCGCAACTTGCCTACGCTTACCGATATAACTTGACCGTCCGCGGCCCATGGGTCCAGACTAGAGCCGCAAAAGTGGTATATCAGTTTAGGTATTCACAGCGCTGACCAGCGTCGGCGCGGCGACAAGGAGAAGGGACCGACCATGGCATCGCTTTCGCTCAAGAACTGGCGGGGTTGCAAGGAGGAGCTCGTCGCCGCGGGCGTCAAGCTGCCCGCCTACGACGTCGACGCCGTCAAGGCCGCCGGCAAAAAGCAGCCCGTCTGGATGCACTTCGGCGGCGGTAACCTCTACCGCGCCTTCCACGCGCAGATTGCCCAGGCCCTGGCCAACAAAGGCCTGCTCGACCGCGGCGTCGTGGTCGCCGAGACCTTCCGTCCCTTCACCCTCGACGAGGTCTATGCCCCCTACAACTACGATATCCTCCAGGTGATCATGAACGCTGACGGCACCCTCGACGAGAACCTCCTCGCCGTGACCGCCGACGGCGTCTTCGCGAATTCCCAGCGCCCCGAGGACCTCGCCCGCGCCAAGCGCTACTTCGAGAGCCCCGAGCTCCAGCTCGTGACCTTCACCATCACCGAGAAGGGCTACGGCCTGCGCGACGCCGCCGGCGAGCTCTTCGGCTACGTCAAGGCCGAGCTCGAGGCGGGCCCCGAGGGCGCCGCGAGCACCATGGGCATCGTCGCGGCGCTCCTCTACGCCCGCTACCAGGCCGGCGCGACCCCCATCGCCATGGTCTCCACGGATAACTTCAGCCAGAACGGCCGCCGCTTCCGTGAGGCGATCCTCACCGTTGCCGAGGGCTGGCTCGCCGCGGGCAAGGTCGAGCAGGGCTTCGTCGACTACGTGGGCGACGAGTCCCGCGTGAGCTTCCCCTGGTCCATGATCGACCGCATCACCCCGAACCCCTCGCCCGAGACCGAGTCCGCGCTGGAGTCTCAGGGCTGGGAGGACCTCGGCCTGATCAAGACCGCGGGCCCGACCTTCGCCGGCTTCGCGAACACCGAGGCCTGCCACTACCTCGTCATCGAGGACTCCTTCCCCAACGGCCGCCCCGCCCTCGACGAGGGCGGCGTGATCCTCTGCGACCGCGAGACCGCCGAGCGCGCCGACACCATGAAGGTCACCGCGTGCCTGAACCCGCTGCACACCTGCCTCGCCGTCTTCGGCTGCCTGCTCGGCTATGACCGCATCTGGAAGGAGATGGAGGACGCCGACCTCGCCTCCCTGGTCCACCACCTCGGCTACGACGAGGACCTGCCCGTGGTCGTCGACCCCAAGGTCATCGACCCACAGGCCTTCATCGACGAGCTCACCAGCGAGCGCCTCGTCAACAAGTCCCTGCCCGACGCCCCGCAGCGCATCGCCACGGACACCTCCCAGAAGGTCGCCATCCGCTATGGCCACACCCTGAACGCCTACCTCGCCGCCGGCAAGGACGTGAGCGGCCTCACCTACATCCCGCTGACCATCGCCGGCTGGCTGCGCTACCTCACCGCCGTCGACGACGAGGGCAACGCCTTCGAGTGCAGCCCCGACCCGCTGCTCGCCGAGCTCCAGGCCCGCGTCGCCGACCTCAAGCTGGGCGCCGCCGACGCCGACGCCGTTCACGCGGCCGCCGCGCCGATCCTCTCGAACACCGAGATCTTCACCCTCGACCTCTACAAGGCAGGCCTCGGCGAGAAGATCGAGGGCTACCTGCTCGAGATGCTCGCAGGCCCCGGCGCCGTTCGCGCGACCATCCACAAGTACCTCTAAACCTGTAAGGCAGCGCACGGGAGGGCCCCACGACCGGGTCCCTCCCGCGCGCTTCCCCATACTGCCCGCAAAAACGCGGGGCTATCCCCGCGCTAGAGATAAGGAACCCAACACATGCAGCTTAGTTTCCGTTGGTACGGACCCGAGTCCGAGAAGATCACCCTTCAGCAGATCGCCCAGATCCCGGGCTGCACCGGCATCGTCGGCACGCTCTTCGACATCCCCGCGGGCGAGGTCTGGCCCCGCGAGCGCATCCACGCCCTGCGCGAGCAGGTCGAGGCCGCCGGCCTGAAGCTCGAGTGCATCGAGTCCGTCAACGTCTCCGACGACATCAAGATCGGCCTGCCCACCCGCGACGCCCACATCGAGGCCTATAAACAGACCATCGAGAACCTCGCCGCCGAGGGCATCAAGTGCATCTGCTACAACTTCATGCCCGTCTTCGACTGGGTCAAGTCCGACCTCGACTACACCCTGCCCGACGGCTCGAAGACCCTCGCCTTCGTCAAGGCAAACATCCCCGACGACCCGCAGGAGATCATCGATCGCGTCTCCAGCGGCTCCGGCGACTTCACCCTGCCCGGCTGGGAGCCCGAGCGCCTGACCCAGGTCCGCGCCCTTCTCGACGCGTACAAGGACATCGATGAGGCCAAGCTCCGCGAGAACCTCGTCTATTTCCTCGAGGCCATCATGCCGACCTGCGAGAAGTGCGACGTAAAGATGGCCATCCACCCCGATGATCCCCCGTACTCCATCTTTGGCCTGCCGCGCATCGTCAAGAACCGCGACGACCTCGACTGGATCTGCAACGCGGTCGACACCCCCTACAACGGCATCACCCTGTGCTGCGGCTCCATCGCCGAGGACCCCGCGAACAACGTCTACGACATCCTCGACGAGTTCTCCGCCCGCGGCCGCATCCACTTCGTGCACATGCGCAACATCAAGTACATCAGCCCCGAGGTCCCCGGCAACAAGGACTTCTATGAGGCTCCGCACCCCACGAACTGCGGCTCGCTCGACCTCGTCCGCATGATGAGCATGCTCCACAAGAACGGCTTCGACGGCTACATGCGCCCGGACCACGGCCGCATGATTTGGGGCGAGACCGGCCGCCCGGGCTACGGCCTCTACGACCGCGCCCTCGGCATCGCCTACATCAACGGCGTCTGGGAGGCCCTGGGCAAGGTCGGCGACATCGTGAAGGACGGCGAGTAGCATGCTTCTGGGCGACGATTTCCTGCTGAACACCGAGTGGGCGCGCAAGCTCTACCACTGCCACGCGGAGAAGATGCCGATCATCGACTACCACTGCCACCTCGTTCCCGCTGAGATCTACGAGAACAAGAGCTACGAGAACCTCGCTCAGGTTTGGCTCTACGACAACGGCTTCGGCGACCACTACAAGTGGCGCCTCATGCGCGCGAACGGCACGCCCGAGTCCGTGATCCGCGGCGACGACGACCACGCCAAGTACCTGGCCTTCGTCGACGCCGTCGAGCGCGCCATCGGCAACCCGATCTACGACTGGAGCCACCTGGAGCTCCGCCGCTTCTTTGGCATCGACCTCACCATCTGCCGCAAGAACGCCGAGGAGATCTGGGAGCGCGCCAACGCGCTTCTGGCCACGCCGGACTTCACCGCCAAGCGCCTCATCCAGCGCATGAACGTGAAGTGCGTCTGCACGACCGACGACCCGGCGAGCGACCTCGCCTACCACAAGCTCCTCGCCGCCGAGGAGGCCGACAACGGCTTCAAGGTCCTGCCGACCTTCCGCCCCGACGGCCTCATGAACATCAGCGCCGCGGGCTTCGCCGACTACTGCGACAAGCTCTCTGAGGTCTCGGGCACCGAGGTCACCGACTGGGAGTCCCTGAAGGCCGCCGCGCGCCAGCGCCTCGACTACTTCCACGAGGTCGGCGGCCGCCTGGCCGACCACGGCATGAACTCCTTCGTGTTCTGCCCCGCCACCGATGAGCAGGTCGACGAGATCGTCTGCCGCGCGCTCAACGAGGAGGGCTGCTCCGCCTCCGAGGCCGCGGCCTACCAGACCGCCCTCACGCTCTTCCTCATGGGCGAGTGCGAGCGCCGCGGCTGGACGCTGCAGCTCCACATGAACTGCTTCCGCAACGACTCGTCGAAGAACTTCGAGAAGCTCGGCGTGGACGCGGGCTTCGACACCGTGGGCGACCAGCCCGACATGGTCTACCAGATCAAGTGCCTCCTCGACGCCGCCGAGCAGGCCGACGGGCTGCCCAAGTGCATCCTCTACAGCCTGAACGACGCCGATTGGCTCGGCCTCGCCTCGCTCGCGGGCGCCTTCCAGTGCTCGCCTGCCAAGCCTAAGATCCAGTTCGGCAACGCCTGGTGGTTCAACGACACGTTCTCCGGCATGAAGAAGCAGATCACCACCTTTGCCGAGCAGGGCCTGCTGGGCAACTTCACCGGCATGCTCACTGACTCGCGCAGCTTCCTCAGCTACCCGCGCCACGAGTACTTCCGCCGCGTCCTGTGCCACACGATCGGCGAGTGGGTCGAGCTGGGTCGCCTGCCCGAGGACGAGGATTACCTGGGCGGCATCGTCGAGGACATCTGCTACAACAACGCCCACGACTACTTCGGATTCTTCGAGTAAGGACCCAACACCATGCGCACCTACATCAACCTCAACGAGGGCTGGGAGTTCACCAAGCCGGGCGATGCCCCCGTCACGGTCGACGTGCCCCACACTTGGAACGCCGTCGACGGCCAGGACGGCGGCAACGATTACTGGCGCGGCACCTGCACCTACGAGCGCACCTTCGAGGCGCCGGCGTTCGACCCCGCCACGCAGGTCGTCTACCTGCAGTTCGACGGCGTGAACGCCACGGCCGACGTGGAGCTTGGCGGCAAGGCCGTCTGCCACCACGACGGCGGCTACTCGACCTTCCGCGTCAACGTGACCGACGAGATCGTCGCCGGCACGAACGACCTCAAGGTCACCGTCGACAACTCGAAGAACGACCGCGTCTACCCCCAGAAGGCCGACTTCACCTTCTACGGCGGCATCTACCGCGACGT
>QAKZ01000048.1 GCA_003150175.1 Coriobacteriia bacterium | reverse complement strand
GAACTTGAGGTTCTCCTTGCAGATCTTCTTCATCTCGGCCTCGATGGCGGGCAGGTCGTCCTCGCTGATCTTCTGGCCCTCGGGGAGGTCGACGTCGTAGTAGAAGCCGTTGTCGGTCGCGGGGCCATAGGCGAAGTCGGTGCCGGGATACAGGCGCGAGATGGCCTGGGCCATGATGTGGGCGGCCGAGTGGCGCACGACGTGGGTGACCTCATCGGCGGGGCACTCGATGACCTGGCCGTCGTTCTGCAGGATCTTCATGGGAAACCTCTTTCTGGGATTGCGATGCACAGGACACAGACATAAATAACGCCCGGGCGCCGATGAAACGGCGCGGGCGAGTAACGGCGTCTGCCACGCGACAAGTTGCCGCTGTGAAGGGGCAGACGCCTAAATAGTCTGAGTTCGTGCGCTCTGTGCGAGCATGGGAAGCATGGTGCGAAGCCTTCCGAGCGATTGCATTGATATTGGTTTACCACAAGTACGCTCATCAAAAAAGGCCCCCGCACCGATGCGAGGGCCTTTGAAACCAAACCTTTATGTGCACGCTACTGAATGCGGGTGCGGCAGTAGGGGCAGACCTTCCAGTCCGCGTTGAGCGGGCGGTGGCAGGTCGGGCAGACGTTGCGGACCTGCGTGTTGCAGATCGGGCAGACGACGAAGTCGCGGTCGATCGGCGAGCCGCACTTCGGGCAGATGCCGTAGTGCGAGAGCTGGTGCTCGCGGAGCGCGATGTCGAGGTCCTGCTCCTCGCGGTCGATCAGGTATGAGCTCGGGCGAAGGATCACGTAGGCGAGAAGGCCGACGATGGGGATGACCGAGATGACGGCCCACATCCACCAAGGCTCGGCGCCGCGGCGCTGCGCGTCGCGCACGACGTAAACGATAGAGAGGATGTAGAGCATGACGACGCACGCGACCATGAGATAGAGGACCATGCGGACCTCGGGGGTGAGTATCTGGTCGATCAGTTCCTGCATATTCGTTGGCCCTTCTCGGGATGGCGTTCAGTCGAGAGGCGGCATGCGGTTGCCGCACAGTCGTTGTGATTGTAGCAGAGCCTAGGCGAAGGCGGCCGCGACCTCGCCCGCAAGGGTGATCGAGCCGCACGCAACGCACGATTCTCCACAAATGGAGGACAAAGCGGAGCCGACGGTGGCGTAGGTCCCCACGACCTCGCAGCCCGCCGCGGCGAAGAGATCGGCGAGCTCGGTGGCAGGCAGAGCGCGCGGCGAGGAGGTCTGCGTGACGGCCACGCGCGGGAAGTCCGCGGAAAGAAGGTCGACGATGCCCTTGACGTCCTTGTCCGCGAGGACGGCGCACAGAAGGAGCGGGCAAGAGGCGCGGTCGGGGGAAACGGCGCGGACGGCGCTCAGGAAGGCCGCGACGCTCTGCGGGTTGTGGCAGGCGTCGATCAGCAGCGGAGGCTCGGGCCGCATGAGCTGGAAGCGGCCCGGCGTCGGGCACTGAACGACGGAGGTAAAGAGGCCTTCAGCGTCGAGGGCGCGCCCGAGGTACTCCTCCGCGAGGCACACGGCGCAGGCGATGTTTGCCGCCTGATAGACGGGCTTCAGAGCCGCGAGCTCGGGGTAGGTCGCGCGGGGCGTCGTCACGTCGAGCTCAAGGGGCGCGCCGAGGCGCTCGGGGCGCTTGGTGACCATGTAGGTCGCGTGCAGGAGCTCGGAGTGGGCGCGCGGGGTTCCGGGGTGCATCTCGCCGGGAGCGTCCGCAGGGTCGGCCGGCCGCAGGAGGACGGGCTCGACGCCGACCTCGGCGCAGCGCGAGAGGATGACGTCCTCCATCGAGTCGGGCGTGGCCGTGCCCACGCCGAGCACGCAGCGCTGGCCGGGTTTGATGACGGCGGCCTTCTCGGCGGCGATGAGCTCGAGCGTGTCGCCGAGGATCCGGCAGTGATCGAGGCCGATACCCGTCACGCAGGTGACGACTGGGTGTGTCGCCGAGGTGGCGTCCCAGCGCCCGCCCAAGCCGACCTCGAGGACAGCGACGTCGACCTCTGCCTCCGCGAAGACGACGAGCGCCGCGCAGGTGAGCAGGTCGAACTCGGTCACGCGGAAGGGGTCCTCCCCCGCCGCCTCGCGCCGGGCGTTCACGCGGCGGCCGGCCTCAGCGGCCGCGGAGATCCCGCGCGCGAAGGCCTCGCGCGAGACCGGCTCGCCGCCCGCCTCCATGCGCTCGCGCATCTCCACGAGCTCGGGCGAGGTGTAGAGGGCGCACTTCTTTCCCTGGCCGGCGAGGATCGCTGCGGTGTAGCGGGAGGTGGAGGTCTTGCCGTTCGTGCCGGCTATCTGGATCACGTCGTAGCTCGCGTCGGGGCGGCCGAGCTCGTCGAGCATGTCGACGACGGTCTCGAGCAGCGGGTCGCTCGTGTTGCCGAAGAAGCCGCAGTCGTGCGCCATCGCCGACGCCTCGTCGTAGCCAAGCTCGCTGAACTCGAATGGGACCTTATACATCGAATCACCTTCAGGTGTGGGTACTGACTTCAAAACTAGGTTAAGCGCGAAGGCGCAGGTCGGCGGCCTACTTACCGAGGAGCCGAAGGGCTTCTTGGCGCGTCTTTATGTCCTTGAGGCAGCCGCGGACGGCGGAGGTCGCCGTGACGGCCCCCGCAGCGCGGATACCCCGCATGGTCATGCAGGTATGCTCCGCCTCGATGACCACGAGCACGCCGAGCGGGTCGAGCTCGCGCATGAGCGCGTCGGCGACCTGCGCCGTCAAGCGTTCCTGCAGCTGGGGGCGCTTCGCGTAGCCGTTCACGCAGCGCGCGATCTTCGAGAGGCCCGTCACGTGGCCGTCGCGCGGGATGTAGCACACGTGGGCGCGGCCGACGAACGGCAGAAGGTGATGCTCGCACATGCTCGAGAACGGGATGTCCCGGACGACGACCATCTCCTCGTTGCCGGGCTCGTGGAACTGCTTGCGCAGATGGACTCCGGGGTCCTCATCGAGGCCCCCGAAGATCTCCTCGCAGGCGCGGGCAACGCGGTCCGGCGTGCCCTGCAGCCCCTCGCGGTCGGGGTCCTCCCCGATGCCGATGAGGAACTCGCGGACGGCGGCCTCGATACGCGGTTTATCTACGCTCATGCAAGGGTCCTTTCGGCCGCCTCGACGACGTGCTTGGCAAGGCACGCCGTGGTGACGGCGCCGATGCCGCCGGGGACCGGGGTGATGGCGCCGACAATGGGCTCCACGGCCTCGAAGTCGACGTCTCCGGCGAGCTTGTTGTTCTTCTCGTCCCAGTTGATGCCGACGTCGACGACGACCTGGCCGGAGGCCGCGCAGTCCGCACCGAAAGTCCCCATGTGTCCTGCCGCGACGACGACGATGTCCGCAGCCTTGCACTTGGCGGCGAGGTCGCGCGTCCTCGTGTGGCACATGGTCACGGTGGCGTTTGCCGCCTGCAGCATCATGGCAACCGGCTTGCCGATGACGAGCGAGCGACCGACGACAGTGACGTCGGCGCCCTCGAGGTCGTATCCGTAATGGTCGAGAAGCGCCATCACGGCCTCGGCAGTGCAGGGCGGGAAGCCCTTCGGCCGATTGGCGAGGACGCCGTAGAGCGACCCCTCGGTGATGCAGTCGACATCCTTCGCGGGGTCGAGCGCGGCGCAGGCCGCGGCCTCGTCGAGCCTGGCGGGCAGCGGCCGGAACATGAGGCACCCGTGGATGTCGGAGTCCGCGTTAACCTCGCTGATGGCCGCCATCAGGTCCTCCTGAGGGCAGTCCTCCGGAAGCAGATAGCGCTCCACGTCGATGCCGACCTTCTCGCAGCGCTTGAGGGCGCCGCTCTCGTACGACAAGTCGTCGTCGCGGGCGCCCACGCGGATGATCGCGAGCTTCGGGGCGAGGCCTCGTTTGGCGAGTTCCCCCACGCGGCCCGCAAGCTCCCCGGTAAGAGCCTTGGCGACGGGCGCGCCTTTGAGCAGTTGTGCCATGGCTAGCACCTCTTTCTGATCTGGTCTGTGGCCGATCGCCCCACAGCCTCCGCCTTGGGCGCGTACTCGTCGAGCATGCGGCCGCAGCGGGCGTCGGTCGCGAGCGCGAACTCGCGGTCAGCGAGGGACTTTGTGTTCGCGTAGACATTCAGGCTCGCCGCCTCGAGCGCCCCGCGGGCAAGATACGCTCCGCAGCCGACGTCGGAGAGCAGGAGCCGCGAGCCCTTCTGGCCCATCTCGGCCAGGAGGTCTATGACACGGCAGGTCTCCTCCATCATGCGCAGGGGCGCCTCGCAGGCACGCTTGGTCCCCTCTTCGATGATTGCGGCGCGGGAGGGGTCCTCCTTCGGCAGCGCGTAAGCGCGCGAGAGCGGGGCGAAGCCCTCGGCATCCTCGTCGACGAGCTCGAGGAGGCGCTGCCGGGAGCGCTCGGCTTCTGCGAGCATGCGGCGAACGTCCGCCTCGTGCTCTGCGTAGCGCTTCTTTCCCACGGTGAACTCACCCGCCATGGAGCAGAGCGAGGCCGCGAGCGCGCCGGCGAGCGCCGCGGCGCCTCCGCCGCCCGGCACCGACTGCTTCGCGGCGAGCGCCGCGGCAAAGCCCGAGCAGCTCGAATCGGTCAGTTTAGAATCCATATCAACTCCGAAATGATAAAAAGGGACTGTCCCTTTTCGTCATCAGAACAGGCCGACGATGCGGCCATCGGGCGTGACGTCGATCTTCTCGGCGGCGGGGACGCGGGACAGGCCGGGCATCGTCATGATCGAGCCGGTGAGCGCGACCACGAAGCCCGCGCCGGCAGACACGCGGACGTCACGCACGGTGATGCGGAATCCCTCGGGGGCGCCCAGTCGCTTAGCGTCGTCGGAGAAGCTGTACTGGGTCTTCGCCATGCATATGGGCAGGCCGCCGAAGCCCTGCTCCTCGAGCTGCTTGAGCATCCGCGCTGCCTTCGGCTCGAAATCGACGCCGTCGGCATGGTAGACCTTCCGTGCGATGGCCTCGATCTTGGCCTTCAGGGGCTGGTCGAGTTCGTAGGCGTAGCGGAACTCCTTGGGGGCTTCGCACAGGCGCGCGACCTCCTCGGCGAGCGCCTGGCCGCCCTCGCCGCCCTTGGCCCAGACCTCGGAGAGCGCGACGTTGACGCCGAGCTCCTGGCACTTACGCTCAACGAGCTCAAGCTCAGCGGGTGTATCGGTCGGGAACGCGTTGATGGCGACAACGACGGGGAGACCCCAGACGTCCTTGATGTTCGAGACGTGACGGAGCAGGTTGGGAAGGCCCACCTCGAGCGCGGAGAGATTCTCCTCGGTGAGCGCGTCCTTGGCGACGCCGCCGTTATACTTGAGGGCTCGGACCGTGGCAACGAGGACCACCGCGTCCGGCGAGAAGCCCTGGGCGCGGCACACGATGTCGAGAAACTTCTCGGCACCCAGGTCGGCGCCGAAGCCCGCCTCCGTGACGACGTAGTCGGCGAGCTTAAGCGCGGTATCGGTGGCCTCGACGGAGTTGCATCCGTGGGCGATGTTCGCGAAGGGGCCACCGTGAACGAAAGCCGGATTGCCCTCGAGAGTCTGGACCAGGTTCGGCTTGATGGCGTCCTTGAGGAGCGCTGCCATCGCGCCCTGGGCGTGGATGTCAGAGACGGTCACGGGCTCTCGGTCGTAGGTATAGGCGACAACCATGCGGCCGAGGCGGTCGCGCAGGTCCATGAGGTCGCTCGCCATGCAGAACGCGGCCATGACCTCGGAGGCGACGGTGATGTCGAAGCCGTCCTCGCGCGGCATGCCGTTGGCGACGCCGCCGAGGCCGTCGACGACCTGCCTGAGCTGGCGGTCGTTCATGTCGACGACGCGCTTCCACACGATGCGGCGCGGGTCGATGCAGAGGGCGTTGCCCTGCTTGATGTGGTTATCCAGCATGGCGGCGCACAGGTTGTTCGCGGCGCCGATGGCGTGGAAGTCGCCGGTGAAGTGCAGGTTGATGTCCTCCAT
>QAKZ01000062.1 GCA_003150175.1 Coriobacteriia bacterium | reverse complement strand
GGGGTCTCGTCGCAGGCGTAGCCGAACATCATGCCCTGGTCGCCGGCGCCCACCTCGTCGATGGGGTCGGTCGTGCGCCCGGCCTGGGCGTCGTAGGACTCGTCGACGCCGGCGGCGATGTCGGCGCTCTGCTCGTGGATGAGGTTGAGGACGCCGCAGGTGTCGCAGTCGAAGCCGAACTTCGCGCGGTCGTAGCCGATACGGCGGATGGTCTCGCGCGCGACCTTCTGGACATCGACGTAGGCCTCGGTGCGGACCTCGCCGGCGACGATCACGGTGCCGGTGGTGACGAAGGTCTCGACCGCGCAGCGGACGTTGTCGAGCTTGGCGGGGACGCCGTCGGGGGCGACGTAGCCCGAGGCCTCGAGCTCAGACTCCTTGGCGAGAATGGCGTCCAGGATCGCGTCGCTCACCTGGTCGCAGATCTTGTCGGGGTGCCCTTCGGTAACGCTCTCGGAGGTGAAGTAGTAGTTCTTCTGTGACATGCGTGTGCTTCCTTTCTGCTGCAGTCACTGTGTTTCGCCGGGCAGGTCAGGCACCCGGCGCCGTAACCATGTTTAATACCCGAGGACGGCGGGCGTCATTCCGCGGGCGCGGGCGACCCCGCGGGAACGGTCGGCTCCTCGGGCGCGGGTGGCCCCGCAGGCGACGGGGGCTCCGCCGCCGCGGTCGCGCCGTCCGCGCGCAGGTCCTTCTCCGCCGCGAAGTCCTCGATGGCGCCGGGCGTTCCCATGCCGCAGATGAGGAGGTCGACGAGCTGGTCGGAGAAGCTCTTGTCGGAAGCGGGCGCGTCCTTCTCGCCGGCGCCCGCCCCGTCGCCCTCGCCGGGGCGCTCGAAGATCGCGAAGGTGAAGGCGCCTGCCACGGCGATGGCGCACAGTCGCGAGTCGATGTCCGCGCGCGCGAGCCCCTCGGCCTTTGCCCGGTCCACCTGCGCCTCGAAGATCCCGATGATCTTCGCGAGGCGCGACTCGACCGTCGGCAGGACGGCCTTCTTTGCCCCCAGGAGCTCGCGCGTGACGGCGAGCGCGAGGGGGCTCTTGGGCAGCATGCTCGCGGCGAGCACGTCGGCAAGTCCGCGGATGGAGGCGAGCGAGGACGGGGCGTTTGCCACGACGGACTCGATGCTCGCCACGAGCTCGTCGACCTCGCAGTCGAAGATCGCCTCCACGAGCGCGTCCTTGTCCGCAAAGTAGTAGTAGAGGGAGCCCTTGGACATTTGGCAGCGGGCGCTGACCTCGCTCATCTGGAAGTCGGTGCCGTTGTGCTCGGCCATGAGCTCGGTCGCCGCGGACATGATCTTCTCGCGCGTGGCGGCGGACTTGCGCGTCTTGGTCTCGGCGCGCAAGCGGTCCTGGGCGGCGCCCACTGCCCCGTCGCGGGCCGCACGCACCTTGCGCACATCCTTCTCGATATCGGCCGCGACGTCGCGGCCGGACAGGATTCCCATAAACAAACGCTCCCCTCTGTACTGGGCGATTCTAGCATCAGCCGAAAGCGTTTCTTTACAATTTTGAGCGATTTTCAAAAAAACTGAACGCTGTCGGTATTGTTGTCCCGTCGATTGGCTACATTGTTTTCTGCAAAACGCTGTTCGCGGCGCACGTGCGCGAGCGGAACCGCGAGATTTACACCCGTCCCCGATTTTTTCGAAAGAGGCACCTGTGCGCAAGGCATGGCAGATATTCAGCCGCGACCTCATGCGGCTGCTGAGAAACCCCGTCGCCGTCGCGGTCACGATCGGCGTGGCCATCATCCCCTCGCTCTACGCGTGGTTCAACATCCTGGCCAACTGGGACCCCTACGAGAACACCTCCACGGTGCCCATCGCCGTGACCATCGAGGACAAGGGCGCCGACATCAAAGACCTCGGCTTCATCAACGCCGGCGACATGATTCACGACCAGCTCGCGGAGAACACCCAGCTCGGCTGGACCTTCATCGACGACGAGAACGAGGCGGTCGAGGGCGTCAAGGCCGGCAAGTACTACGCCGCGTTCGTCGTCCCCTCCGACTTCACCCAGGACCTCGCCGACGTGCTCGACGGCAACACCGACAAGGCCCACATCGCCTACTACGTCAACGAGAAGGCCAACGCCGTCGCGCCCAAGGTCACCGACACCGGCTCCACGACGATCGACGACCAGATCTCCAACCAGTTCGTCGAGGTGGTGGGAAAGACCGTGGCCGAGAAGCTCCAGGGCGCGACGGGCACGGCGGCGAGCGAGCTCGACGGGGCGCGCGACACCGCGGCGGGCGACCTCGCGGGCGCCTCCGGCCAGCTGATCGAGCTCGCGGACGGCATCGACGCCGCCCAAGGCACGATCGGCTCTGCCCGCGACACCGTCGCCTCGGCGAGGCAGACGCTCTCCGAGGTCGGCGAGCGCGCGGGAGGTCTCGGCGACGGGCTCGCGGACACGCTCGACACCCTCGCCGGCACGCGCACCAAGGCGACGGGGCTCGCCGCGCAGCTGGGCAGCGCGCTTTCGACCGGCGCCTCGACGATCGACTCGGTGAGCTCGACCGCCAACTACAACATCGGCCTCATCGCAGGCGACGTGGGCTGGGCGACCGGCCGCCTCGACGCCGCGATTGCGCAGGTGCGCGCCCTCGACGGCGCGACCACGAACGTGCAGGGCGGGCTTCAGCGGGTGCGCGACTGGACGGTGAGCGTCGGCGGCAACGACTACGCCGCGCAGGTGACCTCCAGCATCGACGCGAGCCTCGACGTCACCGCCGAGCTCTCCGCGTCGCAGCAGGCCGCGCTCGACCAGCTGCAGCAGGTCTCCGACGGCCTCAAGCAGACGACTGGCAACGTCCAGGGCCTCTCCGACTCGGTGAGCGCGGCGATCAGCCAGGCCACCTCCGGCCTCGCGGGCCTCCAGAAGGACCTCTCGTCCACGACGATGCCGCAGCTCAACGAGGCGCTCGACGGTTTCTCAAACACCGGCGGCAAGCTCGTGGGCACCGCGTCCTCGCTTCCCGCCATGCTCTCGCAGGCGGACAGCGCCCTGTCCGAGCTCGACGGCATCCTCGCTCAGTGCTCGACGACCCTCGACTCCACCTCGGGCTCCGTTCGCGACGCCGCGGGCAAGCTCGACGGCATCGGCGAGGACGTCTCGGCGGTCGAGTCCGCCGAGAACTTCGCCGGCATCAAGGACGTCCTCGGCCTCGACGCCCAGAGCGTCGGCGAGTTCCTCGGCTCCCCCGCCGAGCTCGAGGACATGCCCGTCTACCCGGTGGACAACTACGGCAGCGGCGTCACGCCCTTCTACACGAACCTCGCGCTGTGGGTCGGCGGCTTCGTCCTCGTGGCCATCTATAAGCTCGAGGTCGACCGCGAGGGGATCGGCGACTTCAAGGCCTGGGAGGGCTTCTTTGGCCGCTGGCTGCTGCTCAACCTCATCGGCCAGGTCCAGGCGATCATCTGCTGCGTCGGAGACATCTGCCTGGGCATCCAGTGCACGAGCCCGGCGGCGTTCGTCTTTGCCGGCATGGTCGAGAGCTTCGTGTACGTCTTCCTCATCTACGCGCTCTCCGTCGCCTTCAAGCACATCGGCAAGGCGCTCGGGGTGCTCCTCGTCGTGCTCCAGATCCCCGGCGCCTCGGGCCTCTACCCCATCCAGATGCAGCCGGGCTTCTTCCAGGCGCTGAACCCGTGGCTGCCCTTCACCTACGGCATCAACGCGATGCGCGAGGCCATCGCGGGGTTCTACGGCAACTACTACGCCCAGAACCTGCTGGTGCTCCTCGTCTACCTGATCCCCGCGCTGCTCATCGGCGTGACGGCTCGCAAGCATCTGCTCAACATCAACAGCCTCTTTGATCGCAAGCTCGGCGACACCGACATGATGATCACCGAGCGCACCGGCATGAAGGGGCACTTCCGCCTGGCCACCATCGTCAAGGCGATCATGGACTCCGACACCTACCGCGAGACCTTCCTCGCCCGCGCGGCCGGCTTCGAGCTCGTCTACCCCGTGCTCGTGCGCCGCGGCTTCCTAGCGCTGATCGTCGTTCCGCTCATGCTCCTGGTCCTCATGTTCGTGACCGAGGCCAAGTTCACCATGCTCATGCTCTGGATCATCTCGCTCGTTGTCATCTGCACGTTCCTCATCGTGGTCGAGTACCTCCACGAGCGCGTGGCGCAGAAAACCGACCTCTCGAACATGGGCAAGGACGGCCTCTACGCGATGCTCGACGACGAGCTCCGCAACGAGTTCCTCGCGTTCGCGCCCATAGACAAAATGCGGTTGGACAAGGACGTCCGTGCCTCCGAGGACGCGGACGGCACGGGCAACGCCGTTGCCGGCGCCGATGCCGGGAAGACCGTCGCGATGGGCCAGCACGCCGCGCGCCACTGGAACCAGAAGGGAGGCGATGAGTGATGCAGCGCTTCTTCGCATTCGTAAAGAGGGACGCCGAGCACGTCTTCGCCAACGTCATCAGCCTCGTCGTCTGCGTCGGCATGGTCGTCGTGCCGAGCTTCTACGCCTGGTTCAACATCGCCGGCAGCTGGGACCCCTACGGCAACACCGGCAACCTCAAGGTCGCCGTCGCCAACTCCGACGCCGGCTACACCGGCGAGCTGATTCCGATGTCGCTCAACATGGGCGAACGCATGACCTCGTCGCTCGTCGAGTCCACCTCCATCGGGTACACCATGACGAGCGAGGACGAGGCCATCGAGGGCGTGCAGAGCGGCAAGTACTACGCCGCGATCGTGTTCCCCGAGGACTTCACGACGGACATGATGAGCGTGCTCTCCAGCTCCGCGACCAAGCCGAAGGTGCTCTTTTACCAGAACGAGAAGGCCAACGCCATCGCGCAGATCGTGACGAACAAAGCCTCGACCGCCGTCCAGCAGGACATCGACGAGTCCTTCGCCTCGTCCGTGACGAGCGTGGGCGCGGGCGTGCTCGAGGATCTCACGAACTACCTCGACGACGACCAGCTCGCCGAGTTCACGGGTAAGCTCAATTCCGCCGTGACCGACGCGCAGAAGGGCCTCCAGGAGACCGCATCGACCACGCGCAGCTTCGCCTCGATCCTCGACTCCGCGTCCTCGCTTCTGGGCAACGGTACGGGCGGTGCCTCGGACTCCGTCAAGGCGACCGCCGAGGTCGGCGACGGACTGCGCGAAACGGCGGGCGACGTGCGCTCGCTCAGCTCCGCGGTCGACGGGGCGACCGACTCCGTGAACAAGGCGCTCGCAAGCAGCTCGGCGAGCATGGACAAGGTCAAGGCATCGATCGACGACGCGTTCAGCGACGCGGGCGACGCCGCCGGCGCCTCGCAGGCGGCACTGGAGTCCGCGGCGGGGACCGTGGACACCCAGGTCGCGGAGCTCGACAAGCTCCTGGACGCGCTCGGGCAGACCGACACCCTCACAAAGACCTGGTACGAGAGCTGGGACAACGGCGCCGACCCCGGGTTCACCGGGCAGATCGGGGTTTCCCGCGACGACGTGTACTCCGCCTACGTGACCATGGACGGGCTGAACTCGAGCGTGAGGTCGCTGCGCGCCTCGCTCGCCGACCTCAGCGCGGGCCTGCGCAAGACCGCAGGCGACGTGGGGACCGCCTCCGGCGCCGCCGCCGACTCGAAGCAGCAGCTCGACGACCTCGTGGACAAGGCGAAAAGCGGCATCACCTCCGTGCAGGGCGACTTCGAGGGCGACCTCAGGCAGAGCCTTGGCGACCTCGCATCGAAGATCGATTCCGCCGCGAGCGACGCTGACGCTATCGGCTCGTCTATCTCGTCGACCCTCGATGCGGTAAACGGGACCGCGGCCTCGGCATCCAAGGACCTCGACGACACGAAGACGAGCGTGAGCTCCGCCGCCGACTCGCTCGACGAGGCGGCGACCAAGCTCGGCGACCTGACCAGCGCGCTCGACGGCGCGCTCGCCACGGGCGACATGGGCACGATCCGCGCGATCCTTTCTGGCGGCTCGACCGCGCTCGCGGACTTCATCGCCGAGCCCGTGAGCATCGACCGCGACGCCATCTACCCCATCGAGAACAACGGCAGCGCGATGGCGCCCTTCTACACCACGCTCGCTATCTGGATCGGCGGGGTCGTGATCGCGGCGCTCGTCAAGTGCAAGCCGAGCGAGGACGCCCTGCGCGAGACGGGGGCCAAGCCGCGCCACGCCTACCTCGGGCGAATGGTCTTCTTTGTGCTCATCGGCTTTGCGCAGACGCTGCTCATCCTGCTCGGAGACCTGTTCTTCCTCGGCATCCAGTGCGAGCATCCGGTGTTGTTCGTGCTCGCGGGCATGATGGCGTCGTTCGTGTTCGTCAACATCATCTACGCGCTCACCGCGAGCTTCGGCGACGTGGGCAAGGCCATCGCGGTCGTCCTCATGGTCATCCAGGTCGCCGGCTCGGGCGGCACGTTCCCCGTGCAAATGCTCCCGCAGGGCTTCTTCCAGGCGGCGTACCCGTGGCTGCCGTTCGTCCACTCCGAGAACGCCATGCGCGCCGCGATGTTCGGCGTCTACAACGGCGACTTCTGGGGGGAGCTCGTCATGCTCGCGGCCTACCTCGTGCCCGCGCTGCTTCTGGGCCTGCTACTGCGCAAGCCGGTCGTCCGCCTGAACGACTGGATCGAGGAGAAGATCGAGTCGACGAAGCTCATGTAGCGCCGGGGGGCGCGTGGGGCGGCCAAACCGTAAGCCGTCGGCTCTCCGTGCGCCGCCGCCTCGCGGCCTCGCGTAGCCGTCTCACGCCTTCACGCCCTCGCGCCGCACCGGAAAACGAGAACGTCGGTAAAGCTGCACCAGAATCCGGGACCGTCGGTACCGACGGTCCCTCATTTCGGCGTAATCCCTACCGACAGCCCCGATCCCTGGTAAGAAACGCCCTTCTCGACACCTTGCTGCACCAGAATGCCGGAGTATCGGTACCGACGCTCCGGCATTCTGGTGCGTGCCCTACCGACGCTCCGGCATTCTGGTGCGTGCCCTACCGACACCCCGGACTTCTCGTGCGAGTTTACCGACGCCCCATAAAACCAACGCATGCCCTACAGCCGCCCCAAGATCCCGGCACAGCTCTTTTTCGGTTTCTTCCACCGCAATCCATAAAGTCCAGACGTACCCCTTGAGCTGGACGCTTTTCTCATTGTTGAAAACTCATGCAAGATACGCGTCAGATTGCCGCAAGATACCGGTAAGATACAATTTATTCTTTTATATTTTTAGCCACCGAAGAGCTGCGCTTGCGCTACAGTCGGGCAATGGACATCGTGATCTCACATATAGCTGCGCTCCAGGTCATTCGCCAACCCTATTTCCCCCGATACCTGGCCACAGCGGAGCTCTGCCCATCAGCGCTCCCCGCCCACTTGCCTTCGCCCGCGGAGCTGAAAGAAGCCCACAAAACATGCGGACAACTCGCCGGAATCGAAGGCGATCTCGGGCTGCTCATCTCGAGCAAGAAGGGCACGCACGCCTGCGCGGGCACGCGACCCCACGTATACTCCGGCACGGTTCCTCCCGGCGCGCTCGTTCAGCTCGCGCCCGGGATCAGGTGCGTGTCTCCCCTCTTTTTGCCTCTACTTGTGATCTCTAAGCTCACGGAGGTGGAAATGCTCATGTTGCTCGCCGAGCTCATGGGGCTCTACAGCGTCGCGAACGGGGAGAAACAAGGACTGGTCCAGCGCGATACCCCCATGGCGACGCCCGAGGGATACCGGGCGTTCCTCAATGCGGCGGGCAGGCCCATGTGGTCGGCGAAGCTCGAGCGGCTCATAGGAATGGCGCCCGTCCGCGCCGCCTCTCCACCAGAGGCGCAGCTCTATCTGCGCGCCACGGCCAGGTTCGCGCGCGGAGGTTACGGACTCGCCGGCGCGATCCTCAACGATGAAGTCGAGCTCGCTGAGCTCGCCGGTGCCGTGCCGGCGACGAAGAAGCGAAAACCGGACCTTTTGGTGAGTCCCGTCCACAAGGATACTAGCGTACGCGGAGCATGCATCGATTACATGGGCAGCGAGTGGCACACCTCGGCAGACGCCATCAAAAACGACGCGATCAGAAGAAACGAGCTGCTGGCAGCCGGATATATTCCGTTCGAGATCTTCAAGGACCAGTTCGCCGACATCGACTATATGGACGGCTTGATGAGAAGCGTCCGCGAGGCAGCCGGCCTGCCGGCGCGCAGGATCGGGCGAGCGCGGGCAAAGAAGGAGCGCTCGGCAAGGGAGGAGCTGTGGGCGCGCCTCAGCTCGGTAGACGTGCGCGCGTGGACCAGCCGAGAAGAACTTCGATAACGCAAAACGCAACGGGAGAGCGGGAGGTAGGTGCTTGATCAGGTCGTCACGAGAAGGCGGGAGGGTCGGTAATCCTGCACGGAAAACCGGGAGGGTCGGTAAAGCGCTCACCGGAATCCCCGACCATCGGTAGCACGATCCCCAAAACACCGGACCTTCGGTACCGACACTCCCGGATTCCGGTGCGTCAGCGTTCCAAATAGGGCATTTCTCACCAGAATCCTCGACCGTCGGTAAAGAGCACACCGGAAATGCGAGCCATCGGTACCGACGCTCCCGGATTCCCGTGCGACTTTACCGACGGTCGGGGATTCCCGCGCGCGAGCCTCACGCACGGGGCCCGCACGCGAGGCAGATGCAAACAGACGTCACGCCCTTTTTGCCTACGAGCGAGTAGAGCTACGATAATCCCAACTCGTCCTAAGGAGAAGACATGACGCCAGCCGACACCGATACCCGCACCGCGCCCGTCCCCGTGCTCGACCTGCATTGCGACACTGCCGACCGCATCGCGTGGCAGAGCCTCCCCGCCGAGTTGCGCGCGGCTTACGGCCATGACTTCTACGGGCCCGGCGACGAGGCAGACCCCGCCGGCTGCCGCGACCTCGCGCACAGCCATTGCCACATCTCGCTCGAGAAGATCGGCCCCACGCCTTGGGCGCAGTGCTTCGCGTGCTTTGTCCCCGACGAGCTCTCGCCCGAGCAGGCAATAACCTTCGAGGCGCACGTCTCGGCTTATATGCGCGATCAACTGGCAAGAAACCCGCAGGTCAAAGCTGTGCGCACGGCCGACGAAATCGCGGGCGCGCTCGAAGGGGGCGACGTCGCGGCCATCCGCACGATCGAGAACGCGCGCCTCTTTGCCGCGGACCCCGGGCTCGTCGAGCAGCTCGCCGCGGACGGCCTCGTCATGGCATCCCTCAGCTGGAACGCGGCCGGCCCCCTCGCGAGCGGCCACGACTCGCACGAGCACCTGAGCAAGAAGGGCGCCGAGGTGCTCGGGCTCATGGAGCGCTCGCGCGTCGCGCTCGACGTGAGCCACCTGAACGACGAGTGCACGACCGACGCCCTCGCCCACGCCACGCGTCCCTTGTGCGCCTCCCACTCGAACTCGCGCGCCGTCTGCGGGCACCCGCGCAACCTCACCGACGACCAGTTCCGCGCGATCATGAACGCGGGAGGGGTCGCGGGGCTCAACTACTGCTCCGGCTTCATCGCCGAGGGCGCTTGGGGCCCGAAGGCCGCCGGCGTCACGTTCGAGCAGGTGGCGGCCCACATCGAGCATTGGCTCGACCTCGGCGGAGAGGACGCGGTCGCGCTCGGCGGCGACCTCGACGGGGCGAGCGTGCCCGCCATCCTCGACGGCGCGGACAAGATGCCTTCTTTCCAAGCTGCGCTCGTCGCCCGCTTTGGCCGCGAGATCACCGAGAAGCTCTGCTATCGCAACGCCCTCGCTTTCCTCCGCCGCGCCCAGACAGCCTAAGCCAAACACTGGGTGACACCAGATGTCGGGCGAGGGCGGGGGATTCTGGCCGTATACTTATAGCGTATGTGAATCAGCACCACTGACCTGAGGAGATCCCATGTCAGACAAGCAAGTCCGCGTCCGCTTCGCGCCCTCCCCCACCGGCAAGCTTCACGTCGGCGGCGCGCGCACGGCCATCTACAACTGGGCGTTCGCCCGCGCCAACCACGGCACCTTCATCCTGCGCATCGACGACACCGACCCCACCCGCTCCACCGAGGAGAACACCCAGATCATCCTGCGCGCCATGCGCTGGCTGGGCCTCGACTGGGACGAGGGCCCCGAAGTCGGCGGCGACTTCGGCCCCTACAAGCAGACCGACCGCCTCGACCTGTACCGCCAGGCCGCCCAGAAGCTCTGGGACGAGGGCAAGGCATACCCCTGCTTCTGCACCCCCGAGCAGCTCGCCGCGGACAAGAAGGCCGCCCAAGAGCGCAAAGACCCCTTCCAGGGCTACCAGCGCCGCTGCCGCGGCCTCGACCCCGCCGAGGCGAAGCGCCGCATCGACGCGGGCGAGCCCTACGTCCTGCGCATCAAGGTGCCCCTCGACCGCGGCGACGTCGTCGTCCACGACGCGGTCCACGGCGACGTGACCTTCAACGCGAAGGAGCTCGACGACTTCGTCATCTTCCGCTCCGACGGCACCCCGACCTACAACTTCGCGACCGTCGTCGACGACGCGATGATGGGCATCACCCACGTCATCCGCGGCGATGACCACCTCTCGAACACCCCGCGCCAGGTCATGGTCTACGAGGCCCTGGGCGCGCCTGTGCCCGAATTCGCGCACATCTCGATGATCTTGGGCGCCGACGGAAAGAAGCTCTCGAAGCGCCACGGCGCGACCAACGTCGAGGAGTACCGCGACGCAGGTTACCTCTCCGACGCCTTCGTCAACTACCTCGCGCTTCTTGGCTGGTCCCTCGACGGCGAGACGACCATCGTCCCGCGCGACGTCCTGGCCTCAAAGTTCAGCCTCGACCACGTGTCCAAGAACCCCGCGACCTTCGACCCGAAGAAGCTCGACTGGATCCAGGCGGAGTACATCCGCTCCATGTCCGACTCCGAGTTCGCCGATAAGATCATGGTCCCCGAGCTCCACGAGGCAGGCCTCATCCCCGGCGGCGTCGAATACGACGAGGCATGGATCGACGCGCTCGCGGCCATCGTGAAGCCCCGTACCAAGTTCCCGGTCGACGCCGCGGCCGTCGCCGCGGCCGTCTTCGCGACGGCGAGCACTCTCGAGTACGACGAGAAGTCCGTGGCCAAGGGCCTCGCCAAGGAGGGCATGGGCGCCGTGCTCAACGCCGCCCGCGAGGCGCTTGCGGCGATCCCGGTCGACGGCTGGACCGCCGAGGCCGTCGACGCCGCGCTCGAGCCGCTGCCCGAGGCCCTCGACCTCAAGAAGCGCCTGGTCTTCCAAGCCGTGCGCGTGGCCGAGTGCGGAAACATGGTCTCTCCGCCCCTGGGCGAGACCATGGCGCTCATCGGCCGCGACGACTGCCTCGCGCGCATCGACCGCGCCCGCTCGCTCGCACTGTAGACCGAAAATGACGAAAAGGGACTGTCCCTTTTCGTCATTTTTCCAAGAAAGGAAGCTAAGCGATGGTCATTGATTTCGATCACGAGGAGTTCGCCTCTATCCCCAACTTCAAGGGCGGCGACGGCCGCTTCGACGCAAAGATGCACGACGACGGCAAGTGCAAGATCATCCGCGGGCGCGTGGAGCCCGGCTGCTCGTCCGGCTACCACCTGCACGAGAAGAACGCCGAGATCATCTACGTGATCAGCGGCGCCGCGCGCTTCAACTACGACGGCGTCGACGAGGTCGTGGGCGCCGGCAACGCTCACTACTGCCCCGAAGGCCACAGCCACGCGATGTTCAACGCCAGCGAGACCGAGCCGGTCGAGGTCTTCTGCGTCGTCCCGGAGCACCACCTGGGCTAAGAGAGGCGCGACGGCATCTGCCGCCTAGCAAAAGGGGCGGGCACGAGCCTCCGGATGAAGCCGGAAGTCCGTGCCCGCCCCTTGTTTACCGCTACTGCCTTACCGCTTTACGACCTCGCCCCTTTACGCCCTCCGGATGACGAAGAGAAGGTCGAGGACCATCTTCCTCGCGCGGCGGAAGCGCCGGCGGCGGTAATGGTAGAGCTCGACGTCCGGGAAGCCGAGCTCATCGGCCGCGCTCACGTAACCGCTGCCGGGCAGCCATTCCTCATAGAAGCTTCGCCGCACCCGGGCGACGTGGAGCGCCGCTAAGGCCTGCAGGTGGAATGACACGTGCACCACAGCGGTCAGCGTGCCCGCGGGCAGCACAAGGTCCTCAAAGCCCTCCTGGAGCCTCTTTGACGCGCTCGGGCACACCTCGTCGCCCATGAAGTAGCGGAAGCGTCCGCCCTCCTCGGCGGGGTCGTGCGCGACGACGGCGGAGACCACGGGCATCTCGCGCCCGGATATGTCGTTGCGGACGCCGCCGAACTCGCGGGCGAGCCTCGGCCCGTCCTCGAAGACCTTCTGCCCGTCCGTCACAAGGGAGCGCCCCCTGAACACGCGCGCGTGCTCGAGGGGCGCCACCTCGACGCTCAGCTTGGACGCCACAGGCGTTCCCTAGTGCTCGCAGCCGGCGGAGGCCGAGACGATGTCCTCACCCTCGTGCTCGACCATCGCGGCGACCATGGCGCTAAGCCCCTCGACGATGCGCTCGAGGCTCATCGACGGCGTGCCGGCCTTGAGGTTCGCGGCCTGGGAGTCGAGGTAGGGCACGTGCACGAAGCCGCCTCGCACGCCCGGGTGACGGTGGTCGAGGGCGTACATGAGGCTGTAGAGGACCTCGTTGCAGCAGTAGGTGCCCGCGGTGTAGCTCACGCCGGCCGGAATGCCGTGCTGGAGGGCAGCGTCGGCCATGGCCTGGACGGGCAGCGTGGCAAAGTACGCGTCGGGGCCGTCGGCCTCGAGCTTGGTGGCCAGGGGCTGGTTGCCCTCGTTGTCGGGGATGCGGAAGTTCGCGTAGTTGATGCCCACGAACTCGGGGGTGATCTGGGCGCGGCCGCCGGCCTGGCCGACGCAGAGCACCATGTCGGGCTTCTCGGCGTCGATGGCGGCCTCGACGGCGGCGGGGCCCTTCTTGTAGACGACGGGGATCTCGACGGTAGCGATGTCGGCGCCCGCGATCTGCGCCGGGAGGCGGCGGACGGCCTCATAGGCGGGGTTGACCTTCTCGCCGCCGAACGGCTGGAAACCGGTGACCAGGATCTTCATGGCAATTCCTCTCTACGAGTGTTGTGAAGAAGGGCGCGCCCCTGCGGGCGCTCGCAAACGCGCGGAGGCGCCGCGCCCACCTGGGAACGACGCCTCCTTGGCTGCACGAGCTTGATTCTACCCTTTACAGGGCAAAGAAGATCATGAAGCAGATCTGGACGACCAGCATGATGAGGGCGATCGGGACCTGCTTCTTGATGACGCCGTACTCGTCCTTCATGTCCAAGATGGCGACGGGCACGATGTTGAAGTTCGCGGCCATCGGCGTCATGAGGGTGCCGCAGAAGCCGCAGGTGAGCGCGAGCGCGCCGACGATGGTCGGGTCCGCGCCGAGCGAGAGCACGAACGGCGCGCCGATGCCGACGGTCATGACGGTGATGGCGCCGTAGGCGTTGCCCATGATCATCGTGAAGACGGCCATGCCGATGGCGTAGACGATGATGCCTATGACGACGTTGCCGTCCGGGATGATGCCACTGACGAGCTGCGAGATGACGTCGCCCACGCCCGCGGCGGTGAAGACCGCACCCAGGCCGGCGAGCAGCGTCGGGAGCATCGAGAGCGGGCCCACGGTATCGAGCATGCGGCGGCAGTCGCTCATGAACACCTTCGGGTTGTTGTCGCGCGAGAACACCATAAGCAGGATGCCGCCGACGACGACGCCGAAGGTGAGGCCGACGAGCGAGCTGATCTTGGTGAAGAGGGCGAAGATCAGCGCAAAGACGCCGATGGCGAGCGACGGGGCAAAGATCTTCATGCCGATCTTCTTGAAGTTGCCCTCCATCTCGGCGACCGTGGGGGCGCCTTCCTTGCCCTTGTCGACCTGCTTGACGATGGGCGGGATGCACATGGCGACGAGAAGGGCGCCCGCGATATAGTCGGGGATCCACTTGCCGAGGACGAGCAGCACGCCAAGGATGCACCAGAACGCGGCGGAACCGGGGCGCTTCTCGTTGGTCGGGTCCTTGGCGTTGAGCACGCCGGTGTAGATGCAGACGAGGCCGATGAGGATGTAGACGACCTCGAGCAGCTTGTTGGAGAGCGTGACGTCGGCGCTCGTGAAGAAGGTGACGAAGGCGTCCATTACTTCTCACCTGCCTTTGCGGAAGCGGCGGCGCCGGAGTGGTACTTGCGCATGAGCTTCTTGTCGATGATCTGGTAGTAGACGATGGTGACGAGCGTCGCGATGATGGCGATGGGCACCTCGGTCGCGGCGAGGTCGATGAGCTCGACGTTATAGCCGAGGTTGGCGAGGGTGGACTGGACGAGCAGGCCGCCGGAGCCGCCGACAAAGAGGACCTGGCCGAAGAACCATGTGACGTTCTCCATGCCCGAGGCCATGCCCTTGATCTGCTCGAGCTGCTCCTCGGCGATGGGCTGGCCGTCCTCCTCGACCGCTGCCTGGGCCATCGGCATGATGACCGGGCGCACGAAGCCCGCGACGCCGCCGAAGCCGACGTTGAAGGCGGCGAAGATCACGCGGAAGATGCCGTAGGCGGCGACGACGAGGCCGGCGGTCGCGCCCTTGAACTTGGCCATGAGCATCGCGGCGGCCTGCTTCAGGCCGTTGCGCTCGAGGGTGCCCGTGATGACGAACGTCATGATGAAGATGAGCATGGAGCGGTTCGCGACGAAGCTCTTGCCCATGGTCGAGAGGAACGTCACGGGGTCCATGCCCGCGACGAGGGCGGTGGCCACGGCGGCCACCATGATGATGAGGATCGAGTCGAGCTTAAGCGCGAAGCCGACGACGACGATAACGATGCCGAGGAGCTTCAGGAGGCTCATGGGGTCCATCTCACCACTTCCTTTCCCAGCTGGGTTTATAGACAGAAAGTAATTCTACACGGAGTCACCACGAAACCTCCGCTCTCCGTGCACGAAATGGCGAATGGAAACAGTCCAGCTCGGGTCGTCGATGCAGTTGTCGACATGGGGCGCAGTCGCATAGAGAACGTCTGTTGACGACGCACGCCAGTTGGCGGCGCGCGTCGGTTGGCGGCGCGCGCCGGTTGGCACCGAGATTGCGTATTTCTACAGAATCGCGCTCCATCGGCGTGATTTTGTAAGAATACGCAATCTCGGCGTTTTGGGCGTTCTTCTCCCCAGGGATATGGCAAGATACGACCCACGAAAGAGGTGGTCGCTTGGGCAAAGAGGCGCGCGAGCGGATAGAAGCACGGCTGGGCGAGGCTGGGTCCCGCGGCTCATGCTTTGCGGCAACTGAAGCCGCTGACCTTATCTACCTGCGCCGCCTAATCAAGAAGGAGCGCCCGCGGAGCGTCTTCGAGCCGTACCCGAAGCTCTTCGTCAAAGCAGACACCTGGCAGGCGCTCGATAGAGGCGCCCGGGCGCTCTTCATAATCAAGGGCATCGCGGAGCTGCATCCCCATTGGGTGTTCTTCGGCCCGAGCGCCGCGCTTATACATGGGATGCCCGTCTCGTGGAAAGACCTTCGCAAACCCTATGTGGTCACCTCATCGTCTATCTCGGATGCCGAGAAGGCGCAGCTTGTCCATCGTTCATCGGTCAAGGACGAGTTATGCCTCTGTCAAGGCGTCCGCGCGACCAGCCCCGTAAGGACCCTCTTCGATTGCGCATCGAGGCTCAGCTTCCAATCGGCTCTCGCGATCGCCGACGG
Organism: Coriobacteriia bacterium; assembly: GCA_003150175.1. Lineage (GTDB taxonomy): Bacteria > Actinomycetota > Coriobacteriia > Coriobacteriales > Atopobiaceae > Paratractidigestivibacter. Next base: position 5,599 of record QAKZ01000062.1, on the reverse strand, counting down.
TTATGCGAGGACCGGGGGGCTCGGCGCAGAAGAGCTCTGCGACGACATCCGGATGCGCTTCCGCGGCCAACGAGGAGTAAAGCGCGTCGCGGCCATCTGCGCACATGCGGATGGGCGAGCCGAGAGCGGCGGGGAATCCATCGCCCGTGCGGTCATGATCCAGCAGGGATTTTATCTGCCTGAGCTGCAGACTCCTCTTCCCGACCCCATCGACCCGGCAAAGATGTTCCGCGCGGACTTCGCATGGGAGAGCAAGAAGGGGATCGTCCTCGGCGAGCTGGACGGCGCGAAGAAGTACACCATGAGCGGCGACCCGCTCGACGCCCTCCGTGATGAGCGAATCCGAGAATCCCGCCTCACCGCATACGGTCACGCTATTCTGCGCTTTTCCTATGCTCAGTTGCTGCCGAGGAACCGAACAGAATTCGTCGCGCTGCTCGAGAAGTTCGGCGTCCCGAGGGGACCGAAGCCCAGGTTCGTGGACGGCGTCCCGGTAAAAAAGACGGTCAACTATGCCGGGTGGCGCGGAATGCCGCTTCTTTGCGCATTCAATGGCCTCGGGCGCCACGGGAGCAATGAGATCGAGTTCGGATATGCCGCTGCACATCGCATCGCCGCTTAGCGCAACGGCAAAGCCATCACAACGCTATTAGATAATCCTCGCCGAATAAATCGCACTTCGCTAATCGAAGTCCCCTTGCTATTCGCTCGCCATATTCCGAGATTGCGTATCTTTGCAAAACACGCGTCCCGATGGGTCATTTTGTAGAGATACGCAATCTCGACACCAGACGCCGTCCGCAAAGAGGGGCCAGAATCGAAAGCGGCATCGTCTAAATCGTCGAGAATCCGCATTCCTACAGAAACAGGCCGTTTAAGCTCGCATTTGTAAGAATGCGCAATCTCGGCGGTGGCGGAGGCAATCAAGGTCGTCGCAGAGACGGCAAGAAGGGCGAACGGCTAAAAAACGAACGCGCAGGGGCCCGCAGGAAATGAGCCGCTCACGCGTTAAAGACAGCCACCCGCAAACGCCGTAGACAGCATGCCTGCCGCGCGCCCGACACGCAACGCACTCCCTGCCTGCAGCGCTCGCCCGACGCACAGCGCCCGTCCGCCCGCTACCGGCAGCCCCCGCAGGCGGCGCAGGCGGCGGGCGTGGCGGCGAGGCCGCCGCGGGCGGTCTCGCGCAGGCTCGCGGGCAGCGCATGGCCGACCTCGCTCATCGCGTGCACGACCTGGTCGAACGGCACGAGGCTGCGCACGCCGGAGAGCGCGAGCTGCGCCGACGAGAAGGCTGCGGCCACGCCGATGGCGTTTCTCGCCTGGCACGGAACCTCAACGAGCCCTCCCACCGGGTCGCACACGAGTCCGAGCAGGTTCGAGATCGCCAGCGAGCTCGCCGTGAGCGCCTGCTCGGGCGTGGCGCCCATGAGCTGGGCGCACGCGGCGGCGGCCATCGCGGCGGCGCTGCCGACCTCAGCCTGGCAGCCACCCTCCGCGCCCGCCACGCAGGCGCCGGTCTGGATGTTCAGCCCGATGGCGGCGGCGCTGTAGAGCGCCTCGGCGACGTCCTCGTCGCTCGCGCCCAGGTGGTCGGCGAGCGCGAGCACGCAGCCCGGAACCACGCCGGCAGACCCCGCCGTCGGGGCCGCGACGATGACTCCCATCGCGGCGGAGCGCTCGAGCACCGCCATCGCGCGCGCGACGGCGTCGGTCTGCACCTCTCCCATGAGGGCGCCGGCGAGCCTACCAGAAGCGTCGGCGAGGCCCTTCGCCTCCCCGCCGATGAAGCCGCCGAGCGAGCGCGCCGGCTTCTGAATGGGCGCGCTCGTCTCGTCGCGCATGACGGACATGACGCGCGTCATCTCGGAGGCGGCGCGGGCCTCGCCGATGAGCATCTGCTCGCGCGTGCGCATGACGCCGCCGATGGAGAGCCCGAGCTCGGCGCAGGCGTCGAGCATCTGCTCGCCGTCGTCGAAGAGCTCCTCGGCCGTGACGCCCGGCCCCACGACCGCGCCCGCGCCGGATAGCGAGATGAACGTCGCGTAGTCGACGTTCTCGAGCCCGCGCACCATTGCGAGCACATCGTCCGCCGGCGCGCCGTCCGTCTCGAACACGGAATACGCCTGGCCGCCCTGCTCGGTGCGGTAGGTGCGGCAGAACGCGATGTTCACGTGCGCGTACGCCAGCAGGTTCGCGAGCGCCGCGAGCACACCCGGAACGTCGCGATGCGAGACGAAGAGGGTCGAGTAGCGCCCCGTGACGTCCACGCCGACGCCGTTGATGCGGCTGATGCGCACCTTGCCGCCGCCCAGGCTCTCGCCGCGGACGGTCGCCACGGCGCCGGTGTCGCTCTCCATCCGGATGTCGACCGTGTTCGGGTGCATGGTGGCGTCGTCGCCGCCGACCTCGAAGGAGTACTCGAGCCCGGCCTCATCCGCGAGCGCGAACGCGTCGCGGATCCGCTCGTCGTCGGTCGTAAGGCCCAGCACGCCGGCCACGAGCGCGCGGTCGGTGCCGTGGCCGCGGTAGGTGTGCGCGAAGCTGTTCCACAGCGTGAACGCGACCTGCGACACGCGCCCGTCGACGAGCGACGCCGCGACCTGGGCGCACCTCAGCGCGCCCGCCGTGTGGGAGGAAGAAGGGCCCACCATGACGGGGCCCAGGACCTCGAAGGCCGAGGTCGTCGCGAGGGTCTGGGGCTTGCCGGCCATCGCCTACTCCGCCGGGTGCGCGGCGGTCGCGTCAGCCGCGACGGCGCCCGTGGCATCGGCCTCGGCAACAGCGGCCGCGTCGATCGCGGCGACCTTGGCGCGGTACGCCGCGGCGATGATGTCCACGCAGCCCTGACGGCCGAAGCGGGCGCGGTTCACGACGATGTCCTTGTTGTCGTGCAGGCCGTTCTTGCCCTTGGAGTAGCGGTCGTAGAACAGCTCGCGGCCGCGCTGCATCTTCTTGACGAGCTTCTTTGCGCGCTTCTCGTCCCAGCCGCGCTTGCTGCGCACGATTTCGATGCGGGCGTCGAGCGGGGCCGTGACCAGCACCGCGATGCGGTTCGGGTTGTCGCGCAGGATGTAGTCGGAAAGGCGGCCCTCGATGATGCAGCTCTGGCTGCCGAGCTCCTGGACGACGTCGACCACGTGGGCAAAGAGCTTGTCGCCGTTGGAGCGGGCGTCCATACGGTCGGGCAGGAAGGCGAAGAGCTCGGCGGCGCACTGCTCGTCATAGGCAGCGGCGTCGCTCACGCTGGAGCCGGCGCGCTCAGAGGCGCGGACCAGCACCTCGTTGTCGTAGAAAGGGATGCCGAGCTCGAGCGAGAGCATCTTTCCGATCTCGTGGCCCTCCGCTCCGAAGTCGCGGGCGATGGTGACGACGACGGGGTACGTCTCCACATCCGGGGAGACTGCTTCGGTATCGATGGTCATAGCGGACCTCCTTGTGGTCGCGGGACCGTGTGGTCGCGGGACTTATGCTCGGGCATAACGAAAAAAAGGCGGGCGAAGGGCTCCTCCCCTCGCCCGCCTCAACGATACTACGCGGCTGCGATGCGCCGCTGGTACATTCGGATGAGGAGCGAGATTCCGAAGTTGAGCGCGAAGTACAGCAGGAAGACGAACCCGTAGACGAGCAGCACGCCCTCGAGACCCGTGGTCTTGGCCATGACGACCTTGGAGGTGTACATGAACTCGGCCACGTTGATGCCGGCCAAGTACGAGGAGTCCTTGATGACGGTCGTGCACTGCGAGAAGAGCGCCGGGATGATCGTCTTGAAGGTCTGGGGCAAGATGATCAGCCGCATGCTCGCGAAGAACCCGAAGCCCTGCGACTGGGCGGCCTCGAACTGGCTCTTGGGGATCGAGTTGAAGCCGCCGCGGATGATCTCGGCCATGACGGCGGAGGTGAAGATCGTGAACGCGAGGACCGAGATCACGACGTCGTTGCCCTTGACCGTGAAGTAGATGAAGAGGATCCACAGCAGGTTAGGCGTGCAGCGGAACAGCTCGATGTAGGCGCTCACGAGCAGGCTGAACACCTTGAGCTTGCCCTTGCAGAACTGCTTGACCATGGCGAGCACGGTGCCGAACACGATCGAGAGGATGATGGCGAAAAACGAGATGACGAGCGTCTTTGCGAAACCGCCGAGCATGAAGCTAACGTTGTCGGGGGTGAAGATCTCCATCAGCTACGCCTCCTTCGCGAGGTCGGCGGCGTCCGTGATGCCAGGGATGTCCTTGGCGCGCGGGCGCTCCTTGGAGCGCTTCTCGAGCCACTGGACGAGGATCGCCAGGGGGAAGCAGATGATGAAGTAGAGCACGCACGCCATGATGTAGCCCTGCAGGTAGCCGTAGGTCGAGACGAAGTTGTCCGCGTTGTACATCAGGTCGCCGCCCGCGATCATCGCGAGCACCGAGGTGTTCTTGACGAGGTTGAGCGCCTGGTTGCACAGCGGGGGCAGGATGATCTTGAAGGTCTGCGGGAGGATAACGTAGATATAGCCCTGCACGCGGGTGAAGCCCTGCGAGAGCGCCGCCTCCATCTGGCCCTTGGGGACGGCCTCGATACCCGTGCGGATGACCTCAGAGATATAGGCCGCGTGGTAGAGGCCGACGCCCAGCGTGCCGAGCGCGAAGGCCGTGGTGCGGATGGGGTCGGTCGTGTGCAGGATGGCCTGGAGGAGCTTAGGCCCGGCCATGTACATAAAGAAGACCTGAACCGGCAGCGGCGTATTCTGATAGAACTCGACGTACACGCGGCTGATCCCGCGCAGGATCCGCGAGCGGGTCGTCGAGAAGACGCCCAGGATCGTGCCGAGCACGAGCGAGAGCGCGAGGCCCGCCGCGACGACCTTGAGGGTGAGCGCGAAGCCATCCCACAAAGAGTCCATCTCGGCGAAGGTCATCGACCATCGCATCGGGTCGAGAAGTCCGTCTAGCATCTCTTTCCCTTCTGGTTACCGTACAAGTACAGGCCGCCCGGGCCTGGTGGAGCCCTCGGGCGGCCGGGTGCCACTCGGCGAATGCATGCTCACCGAGCGGCAAGAGGAGGCAAGCCTTAGAGCAGGCCCCAGGTCTTGATCTCCTCGTCGATCCAGCCGTTGGAGGTGACGTCCTTGACGACGGCCTCGGTGACCTCGGACAGGTCGCAGCCCTTCTTGGTGGCGATGCCGTAGTCCTGGGCGCCGAACTCGATCTCCGGCTGCAGAAGCTCCTTGTCGTCGGTGGTGTAGGTCTTCAGCGTGGAGCGGTCCATGGCGAAGGCGTCGATCTGACCGGCATCGAGCGCGGAGTTGATGGACGGGTAGTCGGGGTACTCGTCGAACTGCGGGGTGACGCTGAAGCCGTTGTCGGCGAGCATCTTGGTGATGGCGCCCTTGGTCGTGGAGCCCTGCGAGACGCCGATGTGCTTGCCGTCGAGGTCGGCCATCGAGGACATGGAGCCCTTCTTGATGAGGATGCCGACGTGGTCGGTGCGGTAGGGGTCGGTGAAGTCCCAGGACTTCTTGCGGTCGTCGGTGATGGTGTAGGTGGCGCAGATCAGGTCAAGCTGGTCGTTGTCGATGAGCGGGCCGCGGGTCTTAGGCGTGACGTCGGTGAACTCG
>QAKZ01000037.1 GCA_003150175.1 Coriobacteriia bacterium | reverse complement strand
GCTTTCGAGCGCTGTGCGGCCCTGAGGGCACGGACGGGCGCGGCCGGCGGATGAGAACGCCCCTTGTTGGCCGGCGGCCATGGCAGGGGAGGCACACCCGGTCCCGTCCCGAACCCGGAAGTTAAGCCCCCTAGCGCCGATGGTACTGCGGTGTAGTCCGTGGGAGAGCAGGACGCCGCCGGCCAGCAAGGGGCGTTTTCCCTTGCATGTGCTGAGGCCCGCCCCGGGGAGACCCGGGGCGGGCCTTTTTCTGCGCCGCGGGCCCCAGGGCCCCGCCGGGGGCGCTGCGCGCTGAGATCGCGCATCCCCACAGAATGGGCCTCTTGGAGCCCTCTTTTGTAAAAATGCGCGATCTCGGCGCTCCTCCTCTTGCCCGGCGCGTCCCCTTCTCGCCTGTTTAGGAGCCGACGCTCCGCCGCTGACCGGCAGGATGACGGGAAGGGACGGTCCCTTCCCGTCGTTTCCCTGCGCGGTACAAGAAAACGACGAATAGGGACCGTCCCTTCCCGTCGTTTCGCGCAAGGGCGATCGGGCTGCCGAGGGGGGTCGACGGCCACGCCGATGCGGCGCATCTTAAGTTGCATGGCCTCTTGGCGCGAATTTTTAGATTAGTGCGCTCCGGTGTGTTGGAGGGCGGCTGCTTTTTGCATGGTTGGGCGTGACACTATAACCACGATTTTGTGTCATTGACGCCGCAATTGTTTATGTCTGTTTATATGCTTTGTCGATAATGTTTTTCGGTAAACGGTATCGAATCATTATTGATGTACCCCCTCCTTTACAGATGTAAAGGGGTCAAATGCTGGCCTTTATTTGTTTCTTACCGCAATCTAACGGATTTCTTTCGAACGAGGGGCTACCGCTTACCTCTTTCTAACTGCTGAATCTGATTGCAAATGGTAATTTCCTGCTTGCAATATTGATAAATCAAGAGATTCGAGCAGACTATGAGCCCAAGGGTTTACATGCTTCAAGAGAAGCTGCCGCCAGCACCGACGTTTGAGGGAATGAGCGCTGCGGGCGAGCCGCTCCCAAGTATGCTCTTGGGATATTTCCGTCGCTATAACCTGATCGTCGTGTGCTGCGAGCCGGGGTACTGCCCGCAGGTGTTTATCCAGGAGCTCTGTCGGCTGGCGGAGGCTGGGGGTGCGCGGACTTTCCCTTTTGATTTCTCTAGCTCGTCTTCGCAGAACGCTACGGAGCTGATGGCCAGGCTCTCTCGTTCGGTTCGATCCAAGACGAAAGGGCTCACATGCGACGTCATGGTCATCGCGTCTTTGCTCCCGCCTTCCGACGAGATGGAGGTCGACCGGCAAACGCGGGCAATTTCCAAGTTGGTGAACGACGGGGATAAGGTCCTGATTACGCTCCGGCCTGAAGCGCGACAGCTGCTCGATTCCTTGCCTGCCCACCTGCTCCTCACTTGCGATGACATATCTGACGTTTCTCCGATCACGAGGTCCTCTAAGCGCGAAGACGAGCGACTTTCCAGGTTCTCTCGCGGTATTCCTGCGCTTGCTCAGTCGCTCCGGCGAGCTCCTGTGGGCTGCGGAAAGGACCCGGTTGACTCCACCGACTATGCGAGGGCGCTCTCCGAGCTTGTGAATGCGAGTTTGCGCTCTGACCTCATCGACGAGGAGCTTGCGCTGCGGCTTACGCTCGTGCTCCTTGGGAGAGGGACCTTCGAGGATGTTCGCAAGGTGCTGGGCGCCGTTGACGAGGAGACGCTCGAGCAGCTCGCGCTCTGGGCGCCGTTCTTTGGGATTTCCTTTGACTCTCGGTCATTTGAGTGTCCTTGCTCGAAGTCCATGGGATGGTTCTCTTACGACCACGGCAGAGTCAGCGACTTGACCTCCCAGTTCCCGGATGTCGCGGCGCGATGCCTTTGGTTGCTCGGGTCTCAGGGGCATTACGAGCGCCTTGCCACGCTGCTTCCGTGCCTTCCGAGAAAAGAAGCCTCAGAGGTCATCGCCGACTGGGCACCGGAGCTCATCGACAGGGGCTTTATCTCGATGGTTTCGAATTACGTGAACACCGCTCCGTCAAAAACAAGGAAAGAGCCGCAATTTCGCCTCATCGAGCAGACGGTTGCGGCCCTAGGGACGTTGCGAGGAGGGCGCATCTCGGTCGACGACGCGCAGGCGCCTGCGGACGAGGCGTCGATGCTGTGCCGCGGGCTGATCGCCTTGAGGCTGCGGATGAGAGGGGACCATGAGCCCCCGATGATCCTCGGAACCGAGCGCTCGCCCCTCCAAAAGCGCGTCCTCCTCCATGAGGAGTCGCTCAGCCTCCTGTTGAGCGGCAGGTTCTCGGACGCCATGGAAGCGCTTTTGCCCGTCGTCGGCGAAGGGGTTCCGAAGACGGTGACGGAATGGCTGCTCAGGCTCGACATGGAGGTCGCGAGGGCATTCTCGTGCGGAAGCCGCTGGGGCGACCTCTCGGTGGTGGGGGAGTGCGAGACGTTCTTCTCGGAAAGGGGTTACGAGGGGCTCACCTGCTACATATGGGCCGCGGAGCTCGCCCTCGGGGCGCTGGGCGATATGACGACGGGGCTCGCCTCCGCAATTCGCTCGAAGGCCGCGAAGTCGGGAGACCTACTCGTAAGGACGCTCTCGCTCGTGTGCGAGGGAATGATGCTCCTGCGCAGGCGCCCGAGCGCATATGTCTTGGCCGCGATCAACTCGGCGGCGGAGGCGTGCGCTGAGATCTCGTGGGAGTACGCGGAGGAGGTCGCGAGGATATTCGCGCAGGTGGCCCGTTTTCAGCTCGGCGAGAAACAATCCCTGTACCGGGTCGAGAGGCGCGGCGTCCTGTATATCGTGGCGCGCCTCGTCCAAGAGGCGTGCAGCGACGTGGCCGATGACCGCGTGCCTTTGAGCGCGGCCGCGCCGAGCCTGCCGCCGGACGCGACATGGCTCCTCGTCGCCTTGACGGACGACACGGGCGAGTTCGGCGAGGCGCTCGACGACCAGATCCCCGCGGGGTGGAGGAGGATGGTCGAGGTCGCGCGGAGGAACTGCGTCCCGCAGGTGAAGGAGAAAGGCCTCCTCACGGGCGCCGCAAAGGGTGCGCTGTCGGCGAGACGCTCCGAGATCCGCTTGAACGTCCTAGGGGAGTTCTCGCTCTGGGTTAACGGCAGGCGGGTCTCCAATGCCGACCTGGCGAAGCGGGGCGCCCGCGCGATTCTGGAGTACCTTGCGCTGCAAAGCGGCCACCTGTCCTGCCGTTCTCGCATGGCATCGTGCATCTGGCCGGACGTCACGGACGGGAAGAAGGCCCTGCAACGCGTCTACTCGGGCACGTCCGCGATAAGAAGCGCGATCGCAGCCTACGGCTTCACCGAGGACCCGTTCGTCTCGGTGAAGACGTCGCAGGTCATCTCGCTCGCGCCGGGCGTGGTGACCTGCGACGTCGATGAGTTCACGATGTGGGCCAAGCACGCGGTCGAGAGCACGGGCGACTCGAGGACGTGCAGCGCTGCGATGAAGGCGGAGGAGCTGTACGCGGGCGACCTGTGCCGGCTGCCGGAGGCACCGATGATGTGCCTGGAGGACGTGAGGGAGGACCTTCGCAGGACGTACGCCGACGCGATGGTCGCCGGCGGCGAGGCGGCGATGAGGCTGGACAAGAAACGGCTCGCGTCGCGGTTCGCGAACAACGCGCTTTTGGTCGACGACATGAGGGAGGACGCGATGACGCTGCTCATCAGGTCGCTCAGGGCGTCAGGCCGAGGCGTGGAGGCGCAGACGAGGTACCGATCCTACGAGAGGCGGCTGAGGGTGGATATCGGCGCGGAGCCGTCGAGGCTCATGAAGCGGGCGCTGCACGAGCCGGTCGGCGAGATGGGGGGAGTCGGGTCGGAGGCCGCGCGCGAGGCGGCGGTCTAGCGAATGGTTGTTTTGCGATACAAGCGGCAGGGCCAACCAAACGGCGGAGCAATGAGTAAAGTAAAAAGGATGGAAAATCAGCGGAAGACCGCTTAGTTCAATAGGAGCGCCCATATGGCCAACTTCCTCTCCAAGCTGCTCTCGATCGGCGCAGACAAAGAGCTCAAGGAATATCAGAAGATAACCGCCCAGGTCAACGACCTCGAGCCTAAGTTCAAAGCCATGTCCGATGAGGAGCTCCAGGGCCAGACCGCGCTGTTCCGCGAGCGCTACGCCGCCGGCGAGACCCTCGACGACCTTCTTCCCGAGGCGTTCGCCACGGTGAGGGAGGCCTCGCGCCGCGTGACGGGCCTGCGTCACTTCGACGTGCAGATCATCGGCGGCATCGCGCTGCACCGCGGCACCATCGCCGAGATGAAGACGGGCGAGGGCAAGACGCTCGTCTCGACGCTCGCCGGCTACCTCAACGCCATCCCCGGCAAGGGCGTGCACATCATCACCGTCAACGACTATCTGGCCAAGCGCGACTCCGAGTGGATGGGGCGCATCTACCGCTTCCTCGGCATGAAGGTCGGCCTGATCCAGAACGGGATGAAGCTCAACCTAAAGAAGCCCGCCTACGAGGCGGACGTCACCTACGGCACGAACTCCGAGTTCGGCTTTGACTACCTGCGCGACAACATGGTCACCCGCGCGAACCAGCGCGTCCAGCGCGGCCACAACTACGCGATCGTCGACGAGGCAGACTCCATCCTCATCGACGAGGCCCGTACCCCGCTCATCATCTCCGGCGCCGGCACCAAGTCCGCCAGCACCTACAAGGACTTCGCCCGCGCCGTCCGCGGCCTCGAGCCCGACGTCGACTTCGAGATGGACGAGGCCAAGCACACCATCGCGACCACGGACGAGGGCCTCAAGAAGGTCGAGCGCAACCTCGGTATCGACGACATCTACGCCGACGTGTCCGGTCAGCTGGTCAACCACCTGCAGCAGGCGCTTAAGGCCCAGTACATGTTCCACCGCGACCAGCAGTACGTGGTCGTTGACGGCGAGGTCAAGATCGTCGACGAGTTCACCGGCCGTATCATGGAGGGCAGGCGCTACTCCGAGGGCCTGCACCAGGCGATCGAGGCCAAGGAAGGCGTGATCGTCCGCGAGGAGAACCAGACGCTCGCCACCATCACCCTGCAGAACTACTTCCTCATGTACGACAAGCTCGCCGGCATGACGGGCACCGCCATGACCGAGGACGCCGAGTTCCGCGAGGTCTACCACATCCCCGTGCAGGTCATCCCGCCCAACAGGCCTGTTCAGCGCGTGGACCACGACGACCTCGTGTACCGCACGGTCGACGCCAAGTTCGCAGCGGTGGCGGCCGACGTCGAGGAACGCCACGCCAAGGGCCAGCCCTGCCTGGTCGGCACCGTCTCCATCGAGAATTCCGAGAAGCTTTCCCGCATCCTCACCAAGCGCGGCATCAAGCACAACGTCCTCAACGCGAAGTTCCATGAGCGCGAGGCGCAGATCGTCGCGCAGGCGGGCCGCGAGGGCACCGTCACCATCGCCACGAACATGGCCGGCCGAGGCACCGACATCCTGCTCGGCGGCAACCCCGAGGAGCTCGCCCGCGAGGAGGTCCGCCGCTTCGGCTTCAAGCTCGACCCCGAGGCGATCGAGCAGGTGCTCCTGGCCAACGACCCGACCCAGATCACGGCCGAGAGCCTCTCGAAGCTCCTCGGCGGCGAGTTCGACGCCGCCCAGATCGAGGAGGTCAAGCAGGCCTACATTGACGCGCTCGAGCGCGCCCGCGCCGCCTGCGCCGAGGAGAAGGAGCGCGTGAAGGCTGTCGGCGGGCTGTGCGTCATCGGCACCGAGCGCCATGAGTCCCGACGCATCGACAACCAGCTCCGCGGCCGCTCCGGCCGTCAGGGCGATCCCGGCGAGACCCAGTTCTACCTCTCGCTCGAGGATGACCTCATGCGCCTGTTCGGTGGCGACCGCATGGACAAGATCGCGGCCATGATGACCAAGTACGAGATGCCCGACGACATGCCGATCCAGGCGAAGATGGTCACCAAGGCCGTCGAGAGCGCCCAGCGCAAGGTCGAGGAGGTCAACTTCTCAATGCGTAAGAACGTCCTCGACTACGACAATGTCATGAACACCCAGCGCCAGGTCATCTACGAGGAGCGCAACAAGATCCTCGACGGTAAGGACCTGAACGCCCACATCGACGAGGTCACCCTCGACACCGTCCAGCGCCGCGTTGCCGAGTTCTGCCCCGGGGGCAAGACTCACGACGATTGGGACATCGAGGGCCTGAACAAGTGGCTCGCCGAGCTCACCGGCGTCAAGGAGCTGCCCGCGATCGCGGAGGACGACGACCAGGGCGATGTGATCGAGGCCGTGGACGCGTTCGTCGACAAGGCCTTCGACGAGAAGTCCGAGCGCCTCGGCGACGATATCATGCAGTCGCTCTCGGCCCAGGTGATGCTGCGCGTCATCGACACCCGCTGGATGGCCTACCTCCAGGAGATGGACTACCTCAAGACCGGCATCGGCCTGCGCGGCTTCGGCCAGCGCGACCCGCTCGTCGAGTACAAGGGCGAGGCGTACGCGGCCTTCACCGAGCTCGTCAACACCATGTACGAGGATTATCTGCGCACCATCCTGCGCATCGAGGTCGTCGCCCGCCGTCCCGTCCCGACCTCCGCGGACGAGCCTGACGGGCTGCGCGGCGCCCAGTACTCGGGTCCCGCCGAGGTCGACGGCGACCGCGGCGGCCGCCACATGGCCGCCCCTGGCACGCCCGCGACTTCTCGCCGCGTGGTCCAGAAGCCCGCAGGCGAGGGCGCTCCCAAGGGCACCACGTACCGCAAGGCCGACGACACGAACCCGTATGTGAACGTGGGCCGCAACGACCCCTGCCCCTGCGGCAGCGGCAAGAAGTTCAAGAACTGCCACGGCAGGAACCGCTAGGAACCGGCGCATGGCAGACATCACTAACGAAACGCTCGACGCTCTGCGCGCGCGTCTCGCCGAGGTGGAGGGGTATCTCCACATCGATGAGCGCCGTCTGGACGTCAAGCGCCTCGAGGATCAGAGCGGCGACCCTGCGCTGTGGAACGACGCAGACGCCGCCCGCGAGGTGATGGCGCAGCTCGCATCGGCGAAGGCCGACGTCGCCGCCATCGACAACGCCCGCGAGAAGCTCGACGACGCCGCGGCGGCGCTCGAGCTCGCGGAAGAGACGGGCGACGACGACCTGCGCGACGAGGCCGCCTCCTCGGCGGCAGAGCTGGAAGGCGAGCTCTCGGAGCTCGAGCTCTCCAGCTGGTTCACCGACGACCTCGACCACGGCGACGCCATCGTCACCGTGACCCCCGGCCAGGGCGGCCTCGAGGCCCAAGACTGGTGCGAGATGCTGTTCCGCATGTACCTGCGCTACTGCGACCGCCGCGGCTGGAAAGTCGACGTCAACGACTGCCCCGCGGGCGAGGTCATCGGCATCGACCGGGCGACCTTCACCGTCCACGGCAAGAACGCCTACGGCATGCTCCGCGCCGAAGGAGGCGTGCACCGGCTGGTGCGCATCTCTCCCACGGACGCGCAGAAGCGCCGGCAGACCACCTTCGCCGGCGTCGAGGTCCTGCCGGTGCTGCCAGACGAGGTCGAGGTCGACATCGACCCCAAGGACCTGCGCATCGACGTCTACCACGCCACGGGCCACGGCGGCCAGGGCGTCAACACGACCGACTCTGCCGTGCGCATCACGCACCTGCCCACCGGCACGGTCGTCACGTGCCAGAACGAGCGCAGCCAGCTCCAGAACAAGGCCTTCGCGATGAAGATCCTGCGGAGCCGCCTGTACGAGAAGGAACTCGAGAAGCGCGCCGCGGAGCTCGATGAGCTGCGCGGCCCCAAGCGCGAGATCGGCTTCGGCAACCAGATTCGCAGCTACGTGCTCTATCCGTACCAGATGGTCAAGGACCTGCGCACGGGCGTCGAGACGGGCAACGTCGAGTCCGTCCTCGACGACGGCGACCTGGACAAGTTCATCGTCGGCTACCATCGCTGGGCCACCGGCGAGACGGACCCGGAGTAGGGGAGCGTCATGGGTGAATCTCGTTGGCGCGTGCGCCTGCGCGACCTCGCGCTCATCGTGGCCGGCTCGGCCATCTTCGCCGTGGGCGTGGACTGCTTCGAGGTCCCCAACGGCCTCGCGGCGGGCGGCATCACGGGCCTGGCCACGGTGTTCTATGCGCTCGCCGAGGCCGTCGGTGTGTACCTTCCCGTCGGCATGCAGACGATTGTGATGAACGTCTTCCTGCTCCTGCTCGTCATAAAGAGCGGCAACCGCGGCTACATCGTGCGCACCGTCATCGGCATCATCGCCTGTGGCGTCTTTACCGACGCGTTCGTGCCGTTCCTGCCCGTGCTCGGCAACGGCGATCTTTTGCTGTGCGCCCTGTGGGGCGGCGTCATCACGGGCATCGGGCTCGGCCTCGTGTTCCGCACTGGCGGCAACACCGGCGGAACCGATATCATCTCGCAGCTCCTGGCAAAGAAGCTCTCCATCCCCGTCGGGACGGCGATGATCGTCGTGGACGGCCTCGTGATCGCGCTGTCGGCGCCGGTCTTCTCCGTCGAGAACGCGCTGTACGCGGCCATCGCCATGTACATCTGCGGCAAGGTCATCGACGCCGTCATCGATGGCCCCCGCTCCGAGCGTGCCGCATACATCATCTCGGAGCGCCACGCCGAGATCGCCAACGCCATCATGTACGACCTGAACCGCGGCTGCACTGAGCTGCAGGCGCGCGGCGTGTGGAGCGGCAACGACCGCCCCGTGCTCTTCTGCGTCCTCGGCCGCAACCAGGTCCCCCTGCTCAAGCAGGTCGTCGCCGAGGAGGATCCCGAGGCGATCGTCTTTATCTCGGAGGTTCACGAGGCCTTCGGCGAGGGCTTCGGCAGCATCACCGGCTAGCTTCGGTGCTCGATGGCCGCGGGCTTTGGGTCGGCGTGCGCCGCCCAGGCCGCGGAATCCCGCGCCCGCCCGGACGGCGGGCGGACGCCGCGCCGCTCGCCCCGACGAGTTTGCCGGCGCGTGACGCGGGTTTGCGATTCTCCTGCTATGGGTACACACTTAAGGCTATCCATATCGAGAGGAACCGCTTCATGTTCGAGAAGTTCACCGACAAGGCGCGCAAGGTCATCAGCCTCGCGCAGGACGAGGCCCGCGCGCTGGGCCAGATGTACGTTGGCACCGAGCACCTCCTCCTCGGCCTCATCAAAGAGAAGGAGGGCGTCGCCGCCCAGGCGCTCGCCAAGCTCGACGTGACCTACGACGAGACCCTCGCGACCGTCCGCGGCCTCACCACCGAGGAGGCCGATCCCGTCCCCGGAGGCCACATCCCCTTCACGCCGCGCGCCAAGCGCGTGCTCGAGGGCGCCTATCGCGAGACCATGACCCACGGCCAGACCTACATCGCCACCGAGCACCTCCTGCTCGGCATCGTCGCGGAGGGCAACGGCCGCGCCATGGACGCGCTGCGCGCAATGGGGCTTTCGGCCGACGCAGTGCGCAACGCCGTCAACGAGCTCATCGCCAAAGACGAGGGCGACCGCCCCAAGCAGGGCGGCGGCATGGGCCAGGTCTTCATCGGCATGGGCGCCCCCGCAGGCGCCTCCGCCTCGTCCGACGACGAGTCGATGCTCGAGAAGTACGGCCGCAACCTCACCAAGCTCGCAGCCGACGGCAAGCTCGACCCCGTGATCGGCCGCGACGCCGAGATCGAGCGCGTCATGCAGGTGCTCGCGCGCCGCCAGAAGAACAACCCGCTGGTGCTGGGCGACCCCGGCGTCGGCAAGACCGCCATCGTCGAGGGCCTGGCGCAGCTCATCAGCTCGGGCAACGTCCCCGACATCCTGCGCGGCAAGCAGATCTGGACGCTCGACATGGCCTCCCTCGTCGCCGGCTCCAAGTACCGCGGCGAGTTTGAGGAGCGCATGAAGAAGGTCGTGCGCGAGCTCGAGGAGTCCAAGCAGGACATCCTCTTTATCGACGAGATCCACACCGTCATCGGCGCAGGCTCGGCCGAGGGATCCATCGACGCCGCCGCCATCCTGAAGCCGCCCCTCTCGCGTGGCGAGATCCAGGTCATCGGCGCTACGACGGCAGAGGAGTACCGCAAGCACATCGAGAAGGACACCGCGTTCGAGCGCCGCTTCCAGCCGGTGAACATCGGAGAGCCCTCGCCCGAGGACACCCTGAAGATCGTCGCGGGCCTGAAGGACCGCTACGAGAAGCACCACCATGTGCATTACACCGATGAAGCGGTGCGCGCCGCCGTCACGCTCTCGAACCGCTACGTGCAGGACCGCTTCCTGCCCGACAAGGCCATCGACGTCCTCGACGAGGCCGGCGCGCGCACGCGCGTGCACCGCATGGTCCTGCCGCCCGAGATCGCCCAGGTCGACGCCGACCTCGCACGCACCCATGACGAGAAGTCCTCTGCCGCCGACGCCCAGGAGTTCGAAACCGCGGCGCGCCTGCGCGACGAGGAGAAGGCACTTCTCGCCAAGCGCGAGGAGCTCGAGGCGGCGTGGCACAGGGGGCTCGAGGAGAACGTGGTCGAGGTCGACGAGAACGACATCGCCGACGTCGTCTCGAGCATCACCGGCGTGCCCGTCTCGAACCTCACCGAGGCCGAGGCGTCCAAGCTCCTGCGTTGCGAGGAGGTCCTCCACCAGCGCGTCGTCGGCCAGGACGAGGCCGTGAGCAAGGTCGCGCGCGCAATCCGCCGCAGCCGCAGCCCGCTCAAGGACCCGCGCCGGCCGGGCGGCTCGTTCATATTCCTCGGCCCCTCGGGCGTGGGCAAGACCGAGCTCGCCAAGTCGCTCGCCGAGTTCCTCTTCGGCAGCGAAGAGGCGCTCATCACCTTCGACATGTCCGAGTTCATGGAGAAGCACACCGTCTCGAAGCTCGTCGGCGCCCCTCCGGGATACGTCGGCTACGACGAGGGCGGCGAGCTGACCAAGGCCGTGCGCCGCAGGCCCTACTCCGTCATCCTCTTCGACGAGATCGAGAAGGCCCACCCCGACGTCTTCAACGTGCTGCTGCAGATCCTCGACGAGGGCCGGCTGACCGACGGCCAGGGCCGTCACGTCGACTTCTCGAACACCGTCATCATCATGACGTCCAACATCGGCGCGCGCGACATCGCGCAGACCTCGACCATGGGCTTCTCGGCGCTGGGCGCCGGCGGGCTTTCGGACAAAGAGATCACGAGCCGCGTGATGAGCGAGCTCAAGAAGCTCTTCCGCCCCGAGTTCCTGAACCGCGTGGACGAGATCGTGGTCTTCAAGTCCCTCACTCCCGAGCAGCTGCGCGGCATCGTCGACCTCATGGTCGCCGAGCTGCGTGACCGGCTCATCGCCCAGGGGATGTCCATCGAGCTCACCGACGCCGCCCGCGACATCGTGGCGAAGGAGGGCGCCGACCCCGTCTACGGCGCTCGCCCGCTGCGCCGCGCGATCCAGACGCTCATCGAGGACCCGCTCTCCGAACAGCTCCTCCAGGGCGGCTGGGAGGCCGGCGACATCGTCAAGGTCCGCGCCAAGGACGGCAAGCTCGTCTTCGACAAAGAGAAGGGCCCCATCCCCGAGCCCCGTCGCCGCGAGAGCATGGCGCGCCCGAGCTTCCGGCTCGGCCCCGCGTCCCCGTCCTCGCCCGCGTCCGGCGGCGCGGCCGGCGACGGCCTGGCCGCGTCGGGCGAGTAGATCGCCTTCCTGCCCCCTGCGAGCAGCCTATACTCTGTAAAGAAGGACGAAACACCCACATACACACCAGCCGGCCCAGGTGTCGGCCGCCCTTTGGAGGCATCGATGGACACTGCCCTGTTCGAGCTCAACTACGACGACCGCCAGGCCCGCCTGGAGGACGCCATCCGCAAAACCGCCCCCGGAACGGCGCTGCGCCATGCCCTCGACATGATCATCGCGGGCCACATGGGCGCGCTCATCTGCGTCGGCGACACCGAGAACGTGCTCGCCGCCGGCGACGACGGATTCAAGCTCGACGTCTCGTTCACCGCGAACCGTCTCTTCGAGCTCTGCAAGATGGACGGTGCCGTGGTCATGGACAAGGACCTGACCCGCATCCTGCGCGCCAACTACCACCTGAATCCCGACCCGTCGCTGCCCACGACCGAGACGGGCACCCGTCACCGCACCGCCGCGCGCATGAGCCTTCTGACCAAGGCCGTCGTGATCTCGGTGTCCGAGCGCCGCCAGGTCGTGAACGTCTATGTGGACGGCGTCGGCCACGAGCTCAAGACGGTCTCGAGCCTCATGGTCTCGGTCAACCAGCTGACCGTCGCCATGCAGAACACCCGCCAGCAGCTCGACCGCGGCCTGCTGCGTTTGACGAGCCTCGAGCTCGACAACTACGTGACCCTGGGCGATCTCACGAACATCTTTTATCTGTTCGAGACCCTCATGACCGCCGGCAGCGAGCTCGAGGACTGCATCCTGCAGCTCGGCCGAGAGGGACGCACCGTCGCCATGCAGCGCAACGAGCTCCTCGGCAGCATGGACGAGGCGTACACCCTCATGATCCGCGACTACGCGAGCGACTCCTCCGAGGAGGCCGCTCGCCAGATCCGCGCGAAGCTCCACGAGTCGGACAACACCAAGCTCCGCTCGGCGAAGTACGTGGCCAAGCTGCTGGGCTATACCGACGAGCGCGGCGAGGACTCCATCATGACGCCGCTCGGCCTGCGCACGCTCAGCCGCGTCTCGGTCGTGCGCGACGGCATGGCGGACAAACTCGTGGACGAGTACGGCTCGCTGCAGGAGGTCCTCGAGGCCGTGGACGACGACCCCGCCCGCTTGGGCGAGATTGGCGTCAAGAACCCCGGCGTGCTCGCCAACAGCCTCCATCGCATGTGGGGGAAGAGCGAATGAGCGGAGCGGAGGCCCTAACCTGCGCCGAGGCCGAGCTCACGGGAGCACCTGCGGGCGGCCCCGACACCTGCGCGGTCATCGTCGCGGGGGGCACGGGGGAGCGCTTCGGCGACCCGCGCGGCAAGCAGTTCGTCGACCTGTGCGGCCTTCCCCTCATAAGCTGGTCGCTCATGGCCTTCGACCGCGCGCCGAGCGTGGCGTCGACCATCGTCGTCTGCGCGCCGGATAAGGTGGCGCTCGTGGAGCGGGAGGTGCTCGCCCGCCTCACGCTCCAGAAGCCCGTGAGCTTCGCGCCATCGGGCGCGACGAGGCAGGACTCGGTGTACTCCGGCCTCATGGCGGCCCCTCGCGACGCGGAGCTCATCGCCGTCCATGACGCCGCGCGGCCGCTCGTCGAGGTCGAGTCGATCGAGCGCTGCTGCGCCGCACTGCGGGCCGATGCGTCGCTCGCGGGCGCTATCTGCGCCAACCGCTCGATCGACACGCTCAAGCTCGTCGAGGGAACGCGGATCGTGGCCACGCCGGACCGCTCCTTCTACTGGGCGGCCCAGACCCCGCAGGTCTTCCGCGCCAAGCAGCTCGTCTCGGCGCACAAGGCCGCCCTGTGGGACGAGTACGCGGGGACCGACGACTCCTCGCTCGTGGAGCGCCACGGCGGCAAGGTCGTCTGCGTGGAGACCTCGCGCGACAACATCAAGGTGACCATACCAGAGGACCTCGCCGTGGCGGCGGCCACGCTCGAGCAGCGCCTCGTGGAGGAGGGCTGCGGCAGGCGGCCGGGGAGGGATGTCCAATGACGACCAGGATCGGGCACGGCTTCGATGTCCACGCGTTCGCGCCGGGGCGCAAGTGCATCCTGGGCGGTGTGGACGTGCCGTCCGAGCAGGGGCTCCTGGGCCACTCGGACGCCGACGTCCTCGTGCACGCCCTCATGGACGCGCTCCTGGGCGCCCTTCGTGAGGGCGACATCGGGAAGCTCTTCCCCGATGACGACCCCGCCTATGAGGGCGCCGACTCCATCGAGCTGCTCCGCCGCGTGGCGGCGCTCGTGAAGGGGCGCGGCTGGGGCATCGCCGACTGCGACTGCACCGTGGCCGCGCAGGCCCCCAAGCTCGCGCCGTACCGCGAGCGGATGCGGGCGAACATGGCCGAGGCCATGGGAGTGCCCGTCGACGCCGTGGGCGTCAAGGCCACCACGACCGAGAAGCTCGGCTTCGTCGGCCGCAAGGAGGGCATCGCCGCCTGGGCGGTCTGCCTGCTCCAGAAGGACTAGCCGCGCGGATACTCGTCCCGCGCGTGTATTACCCTGTTTCAGTAGTTTTTTAGTTTGTCGGAGTAACAAGGAGCGCAGCATGCTCGTCTACAACAGCCAGACGCACCGCAAAGAGGAGCTCAAGCCCATCGAAGAGGGCAAGATCCGCATGTACGTCTGCGGCCCCACCGTCTACGACCAGATCCACATCGGCAACGCGCGCACGTTCCTCTCGTTCGATGTGATCCGCCGCTACCTCATGTACAAGGGCTACCAGGTCACCTTCGCCCAGAACCTCACGGACGTCGACGACAAGATCATCAACCGCGCCAACGAGCAGGGCCGCACCGCGGCCGAGGTCGCCGAGGAGTTCTCCGCCGCCTTCATCGAGCAGATGCACCGCTTCGGCATCATGGATCCCGACATCCGCCCGCGCGCCACGCGAGAGATCGAGGCCATGCAGGAGATGATCTCGCTGCTCATCGAGCGCGGCTACGCCTACCCGGTGCCCTCCGGCGACGTGTATTTCTCGGTGCGCTCCGACCACAACTACGGAATCCTTTCTGGCCGCGACCTCGACCAGCTGCGCGCCGGCGAGCGCGTAGAGGTCAACGACGAGAAGCGCGACCCGTTCGACTTCGCCCTCTGGAAGGCCGCCAAGCCCGGCGAGCCCAGCTGGCCCTCCCCGTGGGGAGAAGGGCGCCCCGGCTGGCACACCGAGTGCTGCGCGATGATCCACCGCTACCTGGGCACGCCCATCGATATCCACGGCGGCGGCGCCGACCTGATCTTCCCGCACCACGAGAACGAGACCGCCCAGGCCATGTGCGCCTGGGACAAGGCGCTCGCGAACACCTGGATGCACACCGGCATGCTGCGCGTGAACGGCGACAAGATGTCCAAGTCCCTCGGGAACTTCTACACCCTGAAGGAAGTGCTGGACAGATACCCCGCGGACGCCGTGCGCCTGCTGATGCTCCAGACCCAGTACCGCGCGCCGCTCGACTTCAGCTTCGAGCGCCTCGACGGCAGCGTGGGCACCCTCGAGCGCCTGCAGACCTGCGTGCGCAACCTGCGCTGGGC
>QAKZ01000016.1 GCA_003150175.1 Coriobacteriia bacterium | reverse complement strand
GTCGTCGAAGAGCTTGCCGCCGAACTCGAGGTAGAGCTTGCCGCCGAACTGCCCCACGCGCTCGCGGATGTGCTCGGCCTGCAGCTCGATGTACTTGTCGTTGTCGAATCCGGTGCGCATGGCGCCTCCTTCGGCGCCCATGGGCGCGACGGCTGTTGCTTTGACTTTTCCAGCCTATCATGCGTCCGCGGCCGGCGCGGCATCGGCGCGGGCTTCTTTGCCAAGAAACCCGCTTTGACCCGCCTACCGAGCTCGTGACCCGCACGTAACCTGGGGAGGGTACCATGTAAGGACAACCACTACGAAAGGAGCCGCTATGAAGCGCGAGCTCGTCAGTCGTTACAGCGAGAACCTCGACCGGTACATGGACCTGGTCGTCTACGGTGAGGGCGGGTACCCCGTGATCGTGTTCCCGACGCAGGACTCGCCCTGCACCAACTGGGAAGACTTCGGGATGATCGACACCCTCGACGACTACATCGGCTCCGGGATGCTCCAGCTCTTCTGCGTGAGCAACGTGGACAAGGACTCCTGGTCCGCCGCCGACCGCGACAAGGCCGAGCGCGCCGACCTCGTCGAGGCCTACTATCGCTACGTTGCCGACGAGCTTTGCCCGCTCGTGCACGAGCTCTCCGGTCGCGCCGACCGACCGCTGCTCGCCGGCTGCAGCATGGGAGCTACGCACGCGGTCGTCTTTGCGCTGCGCCGCCCGGACCTCTTCCAGGGCTGCATCGCGCTTTCCGGCGTCTACGACGCGAAGTTCTTCTTCGACGGCTGGATGAACGAGACGCTCTACGCGAGCTCTCCCGTCGACTTCCTGCCCAACATGGCCTCCGACCACCCCTACATCGACATCTACAACAAGCGCCAGCTCGTGCTGTGCGTCGGCCGCGGGGCGTGGGAGGACGACGGCGTGCGCACCCAGCACGTCCTCGATGACTCGTTCCGCCGCCTGGGCATCAGCGCCTGGTGCGACTTCTGGGGCACCGACGTCAACCACGACTGGCCCTGGTGGAAGAAGCAGATCCGCTACTTCCTGCCCATCGTGCTGCAGGACATGAAGAAGACCCTCGCGCAGGAGAGCGGCAGCTACGCCGATGGGCGCGCGGCGGAGCCGAAGGAGGAGCCGGAGCCCGAGGCGGAGCCAGCGCCCGCGGCTGAGGCCAAGAAGGAACCTGAGGCCGCGCCGGCGGCCGAGGCCAAGCCGAAACCGGAGCCTGAGGCCAAGCCCGCGCCGAAGCCCGAGGCCAAGCCCGCGCCGAAGCCTGAGGCCAAGCCGAAGCCCGCTCCCAAGGCCGAACCGGCCCCCGCGGCCAAGCCCGCGCCGGTTGCCAAGCCCAAGGCTGCGGCGAAGTCCGCGCCGAAGCTCGCGGCGAAGCCCGCGCCCAAGGCCGTCCCGGCGCCCAAGGCTGCCCCTGCACCCAAGCTCGCGGCCAAGCCTGCGCCCAAGGCCGTCCCAGCGCCCAAGCCTGCCCCCGCCCCGGAGCCCGAGGCCAAGCCCGCTCCTTCCGCGGCAAAGAAGCCCGCTCCCGCGAAGGGCGCTGTGGCCGCTAGAAAGAAGGTCTCCTCCTCAAAGAGGAGGTCCAAGCACTAAGGATCCGTCTTCATGAACTTTGTTTTTGTCTCGCCTCAGTTCCCTGAGGTGTATCGGCGCTTCTGTGAAGCCCTCGCCCGCGACGGCGCGTCTGTCTACGGCGTGGGCGACACCCCCTACGACCAGATCCACCCCGAGCTCAAGGAGTGCCTCACTGAGTATTACTGGGTGCCGTCGCTCGAGGACTACGACCAGGTCTTCCGCGCGCTCGCGTACCTGAGCTGGAAGTACGGCAAGATCGACTGGATCGAGTCGAACAACGAGTACTGGCTCCCGCTCGACGCGCGCCTGCGCGAGGACTTCAACGTGACCACGGGCGTGCACCCCGCCAAGCTCGTCGACTGGACGAGCAAGGCGGCGATGAAGCCCTGCTACCGCGCTGCCGGCATCCCGGTGGCGCGGCAGATCCGTCTGACCACGCTCGACGCGGCGCGCGCCTTCGCGGCCGAGGTCGGCTACCCGACCTTCGCCAAGCCCGAGGTCGGCATGGGCAGCGGCGGCGCCTGGAAGGTCGAGAACGACGACGACCTGCAGCGCGTCTTTGCGAGCAAAGGAGGCACCCCCTACGTCCTCGAGGAGTTCGTCGGCGGCCGGATCTGCTCCTACGACGCGATCGTGGACTCGCACGGCGAGCCCCTCTTCGAGAACCAGGAGGAGTTCCCGCCCTCGATGGCCGATGTCTGCGCCCAGCAGCTCGACGTCTCGTACTACTCGTGCCCCGGCGTCGACCCCAAGCTGCGCGCGTACGGCCGCGCGGCCGTCAAGTCCTTCGGCTACGCGAGCCGCTTCGTGCACATGGAGTTCTTCCGCCTGACCGAGGACAAGCCCGGCCTCGGGCAAGCCGGCGACTACGTCGGCCTGGAGGTCAACTCGCGCCCGCCCGGAGGCTACACCCCCGAGATGATGAACTACGCCCACTCGCTCAACGTCTATCAGGTGTGGGCCGACATGGTCTGCTTCGACGAGAGCCACGTGGTCCCCGGCGGCGAGCACTACTACTGCGTCCATGCGAGCCGTCGCGACATCCACGAGTACGCGCACAGCCGCGAGGAGGTCGAGGCGCGCTACGCCGAGCCACTGATGAGCATCGACCGTATGCCGGACGGCCTCGCGGACGATCTGGGCAACACCGCCTATGTGGCGCGGTTCAAGACCAAGCCCGAGCTCGACGAGTTCGTGGCCTTCGTGCAGGAAAGGGCGTAGCGCATGGGCGAAGCAAATGAGTACCAGGTCAGGAGGGCCACCGTCGCCGACGTCCCCGGGCTTGTCGATTTGCTGCTCCAGGTGTGCGCGGTGCATGCAGAGGGGCGGCCGGACCTCTTTGTGATGGGCGCGCGCAAGTACTCGGACGCCGAGCTGTGTGCGCTCATGTCCAATGAGTCGAGGCCGGTGTTCGTGGCGTTCGAGGGCGACCGCGTCCTCGGCCATGCGTTCTGCGTGATCGAGGATTTCCGCGGGTCCAACAACATGCAGCCCGTGGTCACGGTCTATATCGACGACATCTGCGTGGACGAGTCCGTCCGCGGTCAAGGCGTCGCCACGGCGCTCTACCGACACGTCGTCGATTTCGCGCGCGGCGTCGGGGCCCACAACGTGACGCTCAACGTGTGGAGCTGCAATCCCGGAGCCCGCGCGTTCTACGAGAAGATGGGCATGGTCCCGTATAAAGTCGGCATGGAGCAGGTGCTTGATTAGATGACTATGGATCACCGTGGGATGAGAAGGGCGAAGCGCGAGGTCGCCGACCTCGCCGAGCCCGCGTCGGGGGAGGCGGGAGACGCCCGCTGGACGTTCTGGCTGCACTGCGCCTCCGAGGGGCGCAAGACCGACGCGGACCAGAAGGTCCGCGGCCTTACGGCGATCATGGCCCGCATGGCTCCGGGCGCCCCCGTGGAGTTCTCGCCCGACGCCGTCAAGCTCGTGGACGTCTGGCGCGTGGACGTCGACCACCTCACCGGTAAGCGCCGCGAGTAAGAAAAATGACGAAAAGGGACAGTCCCTTTTCGTCATTTTTCTTACAGGGCGCAGGACCAGCGGATGTTCTCGTCGATGTCGCGGGAGAGGGGGATGAGCCGCAGCATGGGGCAGGTGCGCTCGCGTACAACGTGGGCGGGATTGCCGGCAACGGTGGTGTCGGCGGGCACGTCGTGGACCACGACGGACCCGGCCGCCACCTTGACGTTGTCGCCGACGTGGATATCGCCGAGGACAATCGTGCCGGCGCCCACCATGACGTTGTTGCCCAAGGTCGGGTGGCGCTTTCCGCCGTGCTTGCCCGTCATGCCGAGGGTCACGCCCTGGTAGAGCAGGCAATCATCGCCGATGATGGCTGTCTCGCCGATGACGATGCCCATGCCGTGGTCGATCATGAAGCGCTTGCCGATGGTCGCGGCGGGCGCGATCTCGACGCCGTAGCGGCGGCGGGAGAGGCGCGCGAGCAGAGTCGCCAGCCCGCGCATGCCGTGCTCCCATAGCCAGTGCTGGCGACGATACGCCCATACGGCGTGCATGCCCGTGTGCCAGAGCAGCACTTCCTTGGCGGAATGGACGGAGGGGTCGCGCGCGATCACGCTCGCGATGTCTTCTTTGATCGTCTCGAACATAGCGGGTCCCAGGTCCTAAAGGTCCATCGAGAGGTAGCGCTCGCCGGTGTCCGGCAGGATCGCGACGATGGTCTTTCCCGCGAACTCGGGGCGCGCGGCGAGCTGCAGCGCGGCGTTGACCGCGGCGCCCGACGAGATACCCACGAGCAGGCCGAGCTTCTCGGAGAGCTGCCTCTTTGTCGCGATGGCGTCTGCGGAGGCGACGGGCAGGACCTCGTCGATCACGGAGGCGTCGTAGTTCTTCGGTACGAAGCCGGCGCCGATGCCCTGGATCTTGTGGCCGCCGGACTTGCCGCCAGAAAGGACGGGGCTCTCGGCGGGCTCGACCGCGGTCGCGTAGACGGCGGGGTTCTTCTCCTTGAGGAACTTGGCGGTGCCGGAGATGGTGCCGCCGGTGCCCACGCCCGCGACGATGGCGTCGACGGAGCCCTCGGTGTCGGCCCAGATCTCGGGGCCGGTGGTCTCATAGTGGGCCTGGGGGTTGGCGGGGTTGACGAACTGGCCGGCGATGATGGAGCCGGGGGTGGCGTCGTGGATCTCGTCCGCCTTGGCGATGGCGCCCTTCATGCCCTCGGAGCCGGGGGTGAGGATGATCTGAGCGCCGTAGGCGGCCGCAAGCTTGCGGCGCTCGATGGACATGGTCTCGGGCATGGTGAGGATGAGCTTGTAGCCGCGCTGGGCCGCGACCATGGCGAGGCCGACGCCGGTGTTCCCGCTGGTGGGCTCGATGATGGTGCCGCCGGGGGCCAGCAGGCCCTTCTTCTCGGCGTCCTCGACGATCGCCTTGGCGATGCGGTCCTTGATGGACCCGCCGGGGTTCGTGGCCTCGTACTTGCCGAGGACGGTCGCGTCGCTATTGGCGAGGTCGGAAAGGTCCACCAGGGGGGTAGAGCCGATGAGGGCCTCAATCTGCTTCGCGGTGCGCATGGTAGTGCCTCCTAGCTGTATCAGCTGACTGGTCACGAGGGTGCCGCCGCGCGAGGCGGTCTGCTCGTTGTTTGGTAGGATGGCACTTATAAACCTAGCGCGCAAGTAGGAATTAGAAAAAACCTAGTTGGGCGGTGGGAATTAACGCCGCGCTAACACCGCGGGGCAGCAAGAAGGGCTTCTTGCTGCCGGCGGCCAGTGCTAGTACAGCGGCAAATCGCCGGTGATGGGGTCGATCTTCTCGGCAGGGAGCGGCTCGAAGGCCAGGCAGGTGAAGGTCGGCTCGCCGTGGAACTCCGTGTGGCCCGCGTCGCGGATGAGCGCGACGGCGAAGCCCGCCTCGCGGCCCTGCGTGGCGATGTCCAGCAGCGCCTCTTCGCCGTCGACGTAGACGCAGATCTTCGCCACTCCGGCGTCGAACCAGTCGGTCAGGGGCGAGCGGTCGTCCTCGGCGTGCTCGAGGTAGGCCCACCCGTCCTCGGCGCGGATCTGGTCCGCGCGGCCCTCGCGCGCGATGGCCATAAGGGTGGCCTCCACGCATGCGTGGCCCGACTGCGCGGCGATCTTGCCCTTGCGCATCTTGAGGTCGCGCCTCATGACGATGACCTGCTTTGACTTATAACTGGAGGAAGGCATATCAACTCCTGAATGATAAAAAGGGACTGTCCCTTCTCGTCATTTTACCGAGAGGGACGGCTTGCGTCGGGCGATGTCGTGGAAGACAAAGAGGTCCGGCCGGTGGCGCGACTGGGTGCGCTCGAACATCGTCCCGTCCGCGAGGAAGACCTGGTTGGTCATTATGGCCAGGTAACAGCCCTCGGGGAGCTCGAGCAGCTCGTAGTCGCGCGTTGTCGCCCGCTCGACGGTGATCTCGCGCATGCTCTGCGCGATGACGAGCCCGAGCTCGCCCTCGAGGTACCTGTAGATGGAGCCGGCCGCGATCTTTGGCGTGAGGCCGTCGACCGCCGACGCGAGGAAGTAGCTGTCGTCGCGGATAACCGGCTCCCCGCCGAAGGAGCGGACACGCTCGACATGGAGGAGCTCCGCCCCCTCGTCGAAGCCCGTGAAGTGTGCGAGCCTGCCGTCGGTGACCACGAGCTCGAAGGTCTTCACCGACGTCGTCTGCTCGATGCCGAGGCGCGCCATGGCCTCGGCGAAGGTCTCGATCCCGCCGACCTCGAAGAGCGCGCGCTCGCGCGGCTGGTAGATCACGCGGACCCCCTTGCCCTGGATCGGCTGCAGCAGGCCCTCGTCGGCGAGCGCGGCGAGCGCCTTGCGCAGCGTGTTGTGCGAGCACCCGAAGCGGGCGACCAGCGTCGACTCCGAGGGGAGGAAGGTCTGGAACGGGTAGGTCTCGTCGACTATCTCTTCTCGCAAGGCTCGGTAGATGCCCTGCCAAATGGCTTTCATGCAGTGCTCCTCGGGATGGTCGTCTCTTGTCTGAACCGCATTATACGGGGGAATCGAGCCTGCGTCCTACCGTTCGCTGTCGTTTCGCGACCGTTCCCGGAACATATGCAAATAAGTCAGCCTTCAAACAACTTATGCAAATGAGTTCGCCCTATACTACGAGGCATCCTATTCAAATAAGTGGTCCTGAACCATCTGGAACTCGGTCGCCGGCTGGCTCAGAATCAAAGGGAAAGAAGGAGGATGCAATGGGCAAATACTCGGACGACGCGGCGAAGCTCCTGGAGCTCGTGGGAGGGAAGGGCAACATCGCGCGGTGAGCCACTGCATGACCCGCATGAGGTTCGTCCTCAACGACGAGTCGAAGGCCGACGTCGCGGGCATCGAGGACCTTCCGAGCGCGAAGGGCAGCTTCACCCAGAGCGGACAGTTCCAGGTCATCATCGGCAACGACGTCAAGGCCTTCTATGAGGACTTCGTCGCGGTCTCCGGCATCGAGGGCGTGACGAAGGACGCCGCCAAGGCCGCCGCCAAGCAGAACCAGAACCCCATCCAGCGCGCCATGACCGTCATCGCCGAGGTCTTCGCCCCGATCATCCCCGCGATCATCGTCGGTGGCCTGATCCTCGGCTTCCGCAACTGCATCGACTCGGTCTATGTCTTTGGCGACGGCACCCAGACCCTCGTCCAGACGAGCCAGTTCTGGGCGGGCCTCGACAGCTTCCTGTGGCTCATCGGCGAGGCGGTCTTCCACACCGGCATCCCCGTGGGCATCTGCTGGTCGGTGACAAAGAAGATGGGCGGCACCCCGATGCACGGCATCGTCCTCGGCCTCACCCTCATCTCCGGCCAGCTCCTGAACGCCTACAGCGTCTCCAGCACCCCGACCTCCCAGATCCCTCAGTGGGACTTCGGCTTCGCCAAGGTGAACATGATCGGTTACCAGGCGCAGGTCATCCCCGCCATCCTCGCCGCCGTGACCTTGGGCCTGCTCGAGCGCTTCTTCCGCAAGATCTCCTTCCCGTTTGTCTGCGGCATGGTCGGTTCCTGCATCGCCGGCCTGCTGAGCGTCGCCACGAGCTGCACCGCGAACGCCGTGGGCGTCGGCGGCCTGCCAGGCATCCTCTCGATGCAGCCCGCGAGCTGGGCGATGTTCGCCGTGTGCATGGTCATTGCCGTCGTCGTCCCCTTCGTCTTGACCGTCGTCGTCGGAAAGAAGAAGGGCATCGAGGACGAGGCCCGCGCCGGCGCCGCGGCCATCGCGGCCGAGCTCGCCTCCGAGGGCAAGTAGCGCGCACCGCACGCGGCACCTATTTCGCTGAACTTATCGCCCGCCCGCGACCTGCGGGCGGGCCCTACCCCCCCGGGGGGGGAACCATGAAGACCCTCGACATCTCGAACAAGGTCGTCTACCAGATCTACCCGAAGAGCTTCAAGGACTCGAACGGCGACGGCTGGGGAGACCTTCGCGGCGTCACGCAGAAGCTCGACTACCTGGCCGAGCTCGGCGTCGACTATATCTGGCTGACGCCCTTCTTTCCCTCCCCGCAGCGCGACAACGGCTATGACGTCGCCGACTACCGCGCCGTCGACCCGCGCTACGGCACCATGGCTGACTTCGAGGAGCTCGCCTGCGAGGCCCGCTCCCGTGGCATCGGCATCATGCTCGACATGGTCTTGAACCACACGTCGACCGACCACGAGTGGTACCGCCGCGCCCTCGCCGGCGAGAAGCGCTACCAGGACTATTACTTCTTCCGCGACGGCGACCCCGCCATCCTGCCCACCAACTGGACCTCGAAGTTCGGCGGCCCCACCTGGCTGTGGGAGCCCGCGGTGGGCAAGTGGCGCCTGCACCTGTTTGACCCGACACAGGCCGACCTCGACTGGAGCAACCCCGAGGTACGCCACGAGGTCGCGGACATCGTGCGCTTCTGGAAAGAGAAGGGCGTGAGCGGCTTCCGCTTCGACGTCGTGAACCTCATCTCGAAGCCCGAGGTCTTCGAGGACGACCATGAGGGCGACGGCCGTCGCTTCTATACCGACGGCCCCCATGTGCACGAGTGCCTGCAGGAGCTCGTGCGCGAGGCCGGCATCGATGGGATGATGACGGTGGGCGAGATGTCATCGACCACCCTCGACGCGTGCCTGGGCTACACCCGCCCCGAGGACCACGAGCTCTCGATGGCGTTCTCGTTCCATCACCTCAAGGTCGACTACAAGAACGGGAACAAGTGGGAGCTCATGCCCGCCGACCTCGGCGAGCTTCGCCGGATCCTCTCGACCTGGCAGGAGGGCATGCAGGCGGGCGGCGGCTGGAACGCGCTGTTCTGGGACAACCACGACCAGCCGCGCGTGGTCTCGCGCTTCGGCTCGGACGGCGAGCTGCGCGTGCCTTCCGCGAAGATGCTCTGTCTGTTCATGAACCTGCTGCGCGGGACCCTCTACATCTACCAGGGCAACGAGCTCGGCATGACGAACGCGCACTTCACGTCGATCGACGAGTACCGCGACGTGGAGAGCATCAACTACTACCGAATCCTCACCGAGGAGGAGGGAAAGAAGCCCGCCGAGGCGCTGCGCATCATCGCGGAGCGCTCCCGCGACAACGCGCGCACGCCCATGCAGTGGGACTCGGGCAAGAACGCGGGCTTCACGACGGGCGAGCCCTGGAGCACGCCGGCACGCGACGCCGAGGGCTGCGACCAGCGCACCATCTGCGCCGCGGCGGACGGCCCGCAGGAGTACGGGCGTGCCGGCTCGCTGCTCGTGGTCGCGAACTTCTCTCCCGAGGAGGCGAGCGCCGGCGAGCAGGCGAGGCAGCTCGCCGCGTCCGGCGAGTGGGAGGTCCTGCTCTCCTCGCACGGCGGCGAGCCCGATCTCGCGCACCTGCGCCCCTACGAGGGCGCGGCGCTTCTCCGCAAGTAAAAAATGACGAAAAGGGACAGTCCCTTTTCGTCATTCACAAGCTGGGATAAGAAAAATGACGAGAAGGGACTGTCCCTTTTCGTCATTTTCTCGTTACTGAGCGGACGAGACGTAGCTCGAGTCGATGTTGACCACGCAGACGGCCTTCGGCCAGCGCTCGGACACGGTGGCCTGGATGCGGCCCTTGAGCTCGGCGTCCGTCATCGCGAGGTCGTGCGGGCGCACGCAGTCGAAGATGACGTTCGTGTGGGTGGGGCCAGGGACACAGCGCAGGTCGTGGATGGAGAGCCTCGGGTCGATCTCGCGGACATGGAGGTCGATCCAGTGGCGCATGTCTCGCACCTCGGGGTCGTCGGTGACGATGGGGTCATAGTGCAGCGTCATGGTCAGGCCCATGCTGCGCTTGAAGTCCTGCTCGATGTTGTCGAGCGTGTCGTGCGCGACGAAGGGGTCCGCCTCGCCGGCCATCTCGACGTGGGCGCTCGCGAACTGCCTGCCGGGGCCGTAGTCGTGGACCATGAGGTCATGGGTCCCGAGCACGCCGGGGTAGGAGAGGATCTTCTCCTGGATCTTGGAGATGAGCTCGGGGCTGGGCATCTGGCCGAGCAGGGGACTCACCGTGTCGCGGATGAGGCCGATGCCGCTCGCGGTGATGAACGCGCCGACGCCGACGCCGGCCCAGCCGTCGAGGCTCACGCCGGTCGTGGCGCCGATGGCCGCGCAGGCGAGGACCACGCCGGTGGTCACGACGTCGTTGCGCGAGTCGGCTGCGGTGGCGATGAGCGTCTCGGAGTCGATGCGGCGGCCGAGCGACCGGTTGAAGAGCATCATCCAGAACTTGACCGCCATCGACCCCAGGAGGACGGCCACGAGCGCCGCGCTGAACTCAGAGGGCTCTGGCGAGAAGATCTTTCCGACGGACTCCTTGACGAGGTCGAGGCCAAGCGCGCTGACGATGACGGCGACGGCGAGTCCGGCGAGGTACTCGTAGCGGCCGTGCCCGTAAGGGTGCCCCTCGTCGGCGGGCTTGCTCGCGAGCTTGAAGCCGAGCAGGCTCACGATGTTGCTCGATGCGTCGGAGAGGTTGTTCACGGCGTCGGCGACGATGGACACGGAGCCGGCAAGAACGCCGACCGCCGCCTTCGCGGCGCAAAGCACGATGTTGCACGCGATGCAGACGGTGCTTGCCAAAAACCCTATGCGCGTGCGGTACGCGGTGGAAGCCGGGTCGATGCCCTTTGCGAATATCTTGAGCAATAAATCGGTCATGTTCGTCGCCTTCTACAGTTCAAGTCAAACAACGAGCAGGTTAACGCCCAAAAATGGTGCGCTTTGGTTAACTTAGCGGCATAACCACAGAGTCAACAAGTCACCATCGGCGTACTCCGCCCTGACCGTGTGCGAGCACCGCGCCTGCGCCGCTCGCCGGCCGGGCCCTGCCGCTTGCGAACCTGACGGATATCTGCCGGGTATCTTACCGTGCCCGTCGTTTTCGCCTTTGGCGGGCTGTGGGCGGGGCGTTTGTCTGCGCGGTCGCCGTAAGTACATAAATCTATGAATCGTCGCCTGTTTTGCGCCTCTTGCCGCGCTCGCCGTTCGTAAAGAATGGCCCTCACCTATCGAGAGGAGC
The DNA here is from genome assembly GCA_003150175.1 of Coriobacteriia bacterium. GTDB lineage: Bacteria > Actinomycetota > Coriobacteriia > Coriobacteriales > Atopobiaceae > Paratractidigestivibacter. The sequence goes on along the minus strand of QAKZ01000016.1, from coordinate 30,196 downwards.
ATTGCATGGAAACGATCCTGAGATCTGCCGCCGTCGGCATCCTGGTCCTGGCGCTCGCGCTCGCCGTGGCGAGCGATCTGGGGACGAGGACGATACCCAACGGGTGCGTCGCGGCCGTGGCGCTCTGCGCGGCGCCGACCGTGACCTATGCGGATGACCTCGCCTGCGCGGCGGCGAGAAGCCTTGCGGGGGCCGCGGCGGTGCTCGCCTTGCTCCTCGCCGCCCGCGGCTTGTCCAGAAAGCTGCACGGATCCGTCGGGATCGGCGCGGGAGACATCAAGCTCCTCTCTGCGCTCGGGCTGTGGGCGGGACCGGTCGGCGGGCTCGCGATCGTCGGCGCCTCGTGCGTCATCGCGCTCATCGGCCGCGCCGCCGCCCAAAGGTCGCGGGAAGCGGCGTCCTTCGCGGCGCTTCGGCGGGGGACGCCCATGCCCATGGCCCCCGCCATCGCCGCCGCGGCGGCGCTCACCTTCGCGTTCGGGCTGTGGGGTATCTGACGCGTCTCGACCGGAAGGGAGCGTGTCCTGGGCCGATTGAACTATTAAGTGAGTTAATATCTTTTAGAGAATGGCCGGGTAATGGTCAAAAGAAAAAGAGGTAACCGATTACCTGCGGGCCGCGGGGCTGCACCCGACCGGTGGCACCAATCATGAGCACTGGACGGACGGGGCTCACTGGACGCAAGTCCCGCGCCATAAGGAGATCAGCAACCAGCTCTTCGAGAAGATAAAGAAACAAGCGGGCCAGGTTACCCTTGCCAAGCGCTGCGATTAAAGGCGGATATATGTTTTACCTGCAGGAATTTGAGATATCCGAAGACGAGGGGCTCTATATCTCGGTCCCCTTCGACCTTGAGGGCGGAACGCAGGGGGCCTCGCTCGAGGAGGTGATGGGGATGTCCGCGGAGTGGCTGTGCGGCGAGGTCGAGCGCTCGCTAATGACGGGCGAGCGGCTCCCCTCGACCACGATGGGAAACACCCCGAGGGCTGGCGGCAGGGTCGTCCTCATCGGCGTCAACGCCAACCTGGGCGATATCCCGTCATGCTCGGCCTCAGAGGCCGCGAGACGGCTCGGTGTGTCGCGGCCCCGCGTATCGAAGATGCTGGAGACGGGCCTTCTCGAGGGCTGGAGGGATGGGCGGAACACGCGCGTCACGTTGGCGAGCATCGAGGCGCGATTGGCATCGAGTCCCCGCCCTGGTCGAAAACCGGGCAAGGCGCTGGCGGAAACACGATAAGATGGCAGGAACCGAAACGGCACGAAAGGCACCTCTTCCCATGAAAATCAGCGATAAGCTCGCCGCGCACCAGACTTTCTCGTTCGAGATCTTCCCGCCTAAGGGCGACCTCCCGCTCGAGAAGGCCTACGAGGTCGCGAGCGCCCTGACGACCCACGCCCCCGACTGGATCAGCGTCACCTACTCCGCTGGCGGCTCGGGCAACTCGGACAACACCGTGGCCATCGCGGGCTCCGTTGAGAACAAGCTGGGCACGACCGCGCTCGCGCACCTGACCTGCATGGGCGCGACGGGCGCCGACGTCGACGCCTACGCGGCGGCCCTCGCCGCCGACGGTGTCCAGAACATCCTCGCCCTGCGCGGCGACCGCCGCCCCGACCGCGACGTCGTCGACTTCGCGCACGCCTCCGACCTCATCGCCTACCTGCGCGCGACCGCGGGCGACGGCCTTTGCATCGGCGCCGCCTGCTACCCGGAGGGCCATGTGGAGTCATCCTCCGAGGACGCCGACTTCGAGGGGCTCTACCGCAAGCAGGAGGAAGGCGCCGACTACTTCGTGAGCCAGCTCTTCTTCCGCAACGAGGATTTCTACCGCTTCCGCGAGAAGTGCCTGCGCCACCGCATCAAGCTGCCCATCGTCGCCGGCATCATGCCGTTCACCAGCGTGAAGCAGATCCAGCGTATGGCCTTCAACTGCGGCGCGTCCATCCCCGCCAAGGTGGTCAAGCGCCTCGTGCAGGCCGGCGACGACCCCGAGGCCCAGGCGGCCGCCGGCGTCGAGTACGCATGCGAGCAGCTCTGCGACCTCGCGGCCAACGGCGTGGATGGCCTGCACGTCTACAGCATGAACAAGCCCGCCATCGCCGCGGCGGCGCACGATGCACTCGCGGGCTGCGGGTACCTGGCCAAATAGGGAGCGGGGTCCGGCGCATGGCGCTCACGGTCGAGAAGTACGAGGTGACCTCCGTCGACCGCGCGGAGGTCCTCCGCTATATGGGCTATGCGGGCCAAAAGCTCACCGACGAGCTTGACGCGTGCATCGACGAGGTCGTGGCGCACTGCCTCGACGTCGCCCGGCCGGCGGGGTCGTGGGAGGTCTTCGACGTCGCGGGGCGCGAGCCGACGGAGGAGGACCTGCCCGCAGTACAGCTCGCGGGCACTTCTTTGCAGCTCGTGGGCGAGTCGATGAAGAAGCACATGGCGGGCGCCGTCGCTGTGGGCGTCATGGCCGTGACCGCGGGCATGGGCATCGAGCGCGAGCTGCGCAGGCTCTCGTTGACGGACCCGGTCGCTCAGGTGGTTTTCGACGCGGCGGGGACGGCGACGGTCGAGCGCGCGGCCGATGCCTGCGAGGCGAGCATCGTCGCCACGGCCGCTGAGCGTGGGCTCTACACGAACTTCCGCTTTAGCCCCGGGTACGGCGACATGCCGCTCGCGACCCAGCCGGTGCTGCTTTCCACGCTCGACGCGCAGCGGAGGCTGGGCATCACGCTCTCGAAGTCGCTGCTCATGACGCCGACCAAGTCCGTAACGGCGGTCATCGGGCTCTTTGCCGAGCCTCAGCCGTCGAGCCATGCGAGCTGCGCCGACTGCCTCTGCCGCGATTTCTGCCGCATTCTGCGTACAGGCCGCCCCTGCTGGAAGCGCTGAGCGGGCCGGCGAGGTCTTTATATAAGAGCAGCCTCGAGGCGGTCCTTGGCGTCGGAAAGCGCCTGTTTAATGAGGTCTTTCTTGGCGGCGTCCAGACGGTATGCGGGCACCGAGACGCTCATGCCAAAACAATGCCCGTTGCTCCTGTGGATGGGCACGGCGAGGCATTCGACTCCTTCGAGCACCTCCTGGCGGTCGCGCGCGAACCCCGTCGCTCGCGTCTCGGCAAGCTGGCCGAGCAGCTCCTCAGGCGTTTTCACGGCGTGCTCGGTGGGCCGTTCGAGCGGCAAAACAAGCGAGCCGATTGCCTCGGCGTCGCTCAGTTGGCTCAGAATCGCCTTGCCGATGGCGGTGCAATGGGCGGGCAGCGTCTTGCCGATTTCCGACGAAAGGCGTATGCGCTGCGGGGAGTCGACTCGTGCGATATAGAGCACGCGCCCATGGTCGAGCGTGCCCGCCTGGCAGGTTTCGTTGCAGGTTTCGACCACGCGCCGCATCTCGCCCTCTATGAGCGGCAGTCCCATCGCGCCGCGGTCGAAAGCCTTGCCCAGCAGATAGGCGCGCAGCCCGATCGAGTATCGCTTGGTGTCTTCGTCGTAGGCGATGTACTCCGTGTCTGCCATGGTGTGCAGGATCGGAAAGAGGCTGCTTTTCGGCGCGCCGAGCTCGCGGCAAATCTCGGCCATGGTAAGGCCCTTCTGATTGGCGGCAAGGGCGTCGAGAATTGCCAATACCCTGAGCGTCGCGCGGTGCCCCGCGGTTTCTTCCGAAATTGCCATTCAAGCTCCTTAGTCATTTTTAACCATCTTAACGCTCAATTGCCTTTTTGTTCGTGATTACGAACGCCGTTTACAGTTAAAAACAGGCCATTCGCCAAACTCATTCTTTGCGGGGCGAAAAGTGCTACCCTCAACAACAAGAAAACCGAATGCAGTTCGCATATACGAACAGCACCAAGGCAAGACGGTCGAAGCTTGACGTCTACTAAGGAGATCGGATGTCAGAGGGCATGCAGGAAGGCCGAAACGCGGTCCTTATCGACGACAAAGACAATGTCGTCATCGCAATCTATCCGCTTAAGGCCGGCGATGAGGTCCGCTATCCCGTGCACGCCGGCGGCCTTGCCACGTTCGTTGCGACTGAGGATATCCCCCTCTTCCACAAAATTGCGCGCGTCGATATCTCTGCAGGTCAGAATGTCGTCAAGTACGGCGAGTTCATCGGCGTGGCGACAAGCGACATCAAGCGTGGTCAGCATGTGCACACGCAGAACTGCGAGAGCTCCGACGATCTTGAGGGCGCTGCGGTCGCGGACGTCGCCTCCGCATCCGAGCGGAAGGCGGTTTCGACCAAGTGCACCCGTACTTTTATGGGATACCGCCGCTCGGACGGTCAGGTGGGCATCCGCAACCACGTTCTCGTCCTGCCCACGAGCATCTGTGCGTCGGACACCACCGAACGGATCGCCCGCTCCGTGGAGGGCTGCGTCACCTTCCACAACCAGAACGGCTGCAGCCAGGTCAACATCGATCAACAAATGACGGTGGATACCCTGGCAGGCCTTGCCGCGAACCCCAATATCCATTCTGTTCTCGCCGTTTCATTGGGCTGCGAGGGCTGTCAGAGCGACCTGGTGGTCGACGCCATCGCCAAGCGCACGAACAAAGAAGTGCGCACCCTCATCATCCAAGAGGTCGGCGGGTCCATCCGCGCGGTCGAGGAGGGTACACGCATCGCCCGTGAGCTCGTGCGCGAGGCCTCCCTTTGCGAGCGCGAGGAGTGTGGCGTCGATGAGCTGATCTTCGGAACGAACTGCGGCGGCTCCGACACTTCCAGCGGCTTGGGATCAAACCCGCTGATCGGCGAGGTCTCCGACTGGATGGTTGCCCAGGGCGCCACCACGGTTCTGTGCGAGACCCCCGAGCTCTTCGGAGGCGAGCATATTCTGGCGCGCCGTGCCGCCACGCCCGAGGTGGGCGAGCAGGTGCTCAAGATCGTGCGCGATTACGAGAAGTACGTTCAGATGTTTGGCGCCCAGATGCGCGAGGGCAACCCGAGTCCCGGCAACATGGCGGGAGGTCTCACCACGCTCGAGGAGAAGTCTTTGGGCTGCATCCACAAGGCGGGCCACTCGACCATCAACGCCGTTTACCCCTATGCCGCCCACATTGCTTCTCACCAGGGGCTTGTTGTTATGGACACCCCGGGCAACGATCCTTCCAGCGTCGGCGGCATCATCGCCGGCGGCTGCCAACTCGTGGTCTTCTCCACGGGGCTGGGCACGCCCACAGGAAACGCCATCGCGCCGGTGCTGCGCCTGACCGCCAACGGCCGAACGGCCCGCACCATGGCCGACAACATCGATTTCGATGCCCAGGCGACTATTTACGGCCCGCAGTCGATGGAAGAGCTCCGAGATGAGCTCATAGATCAGATCATCCGCGTCTGCAACGGCGAGCCCACCTGCGCGGAGGCGCTTGGCTACACCGAGACGGCGCTGCCGCACCTCTGCAACTACATGTAACAGCCGCTTTCTTGTGTTTCTCGGCGCCCGGCTCACCCCATGCCTTGTCGCGGCGCTTCTTCACGGGCGTCGGTGCCTGCGATACGCCGGCGCCCTCACATCTTGGTTTTACCGCGGCGGGGGCCGCGTTTTGCCGGGCCTTCCCCCGAGGGCCCATATCCGTAATTGCCCGCAATGGCCGGGCAGCGAGTAAGGAGCACATCATGGATCTTCATCTTGAGGGCAAGGTCGTCTTCGTCACCGGCGGCTTCAAGGGCATTGGCAAGGGCATCGCGCTGCAGCTCGCTCGCGAGGGCGCGATTCCTGTGGTCTTGAACCGCAAGGACGGCGTCGAGGATGAGTTCCGCGCCGAGATCTCCGAGATCACCAAGACGTTCGAGATGTACTACATCGACCTCAACGACACCGACGCCATCAAGCCTATCGTCGAGGATGTCTACAAGAAGTACGGCCACATCGACGGCGTCGTGAACAACGCCGGTCGCAACGACAACCTCGAGCTCGAGACCACGAGCTGGCAGGACTTCGAGAAGTCCCTGCACGGCAACCTGACCCACTACTTCGAGCTTGTCCATGAGACCTGCCCGTACCTCAAGGAGTCCAAGGGCTCTATCGTGAACATCGCCTCCAAGGTCGCCCTCACCGGCCAGGGCAAGACGACCGCCTATGCTGCCGCCAAGGGAGCCATTCTCGGCCTCACCCGCGAGTGGGCCGCCGCTCTCGTCCACGACTCTGTGCGTGTCAACGCCATCGTCGTCGCCGAGGCTTGGACGCCGCTGTACGCCAACTGGATTAAGACCTTCGGCGACGAGGAGGCCCAGCAGAAGCGTCTGTCCCTCATCACCGACCGCATCCCGCTCGAGCACCGCATGACCTCCACCGAGGAGATCGCGGACACCGCGTGCTTCCTGCTTTCCGACCGCTCCAGCCACACTACCGGCCAGTGGTGCAACGTCGACGGCGGTTACGTCAACCTCGACCGCGCGCTTGACTAGGCCGCGGTGCGAAAAGAGGACTTTCAAATGTCTGATTCCGCCAAGAAAGCGGGCTCGAAGGGCTCCGCGGCAACCGTCGCCATCGTCCTTGTGACCTCGCTGTTCTTCGTCTGGGGCCTGACCATGAACCTGGTCAACGCCCTTAACAGCCCCATGGCCAACTATCTGGAGCTGTCCGGCACCGAGGCGAGCCTGCTGCAGGTCGCCTACTACGGCGCTTACTTCGTGATGGCCATCCCGGCCTCCATCGTGGCCAAGAAGTTTGGCTACAAGGGCGGCGTCATCATGGGCCTCGCCCTGTTCGTGCTCGGCTCGCTCATCACCGTGCCCGCCACCAACGTGGCTTCCTACGGGCTGTTCCTGCTTGCCATGTTCGTGATCGCCGCCGGCGCATCGACGCTCGAGACCAACTGCAACCCTTACATCACCAAGCTCGGCGACGAGAAGCATGAGTCCATGCGCCTGAACCTCGCCCAGTCCTTCAATGGCGTGGGCAACATCGTGGGGCCGCTCATCCTCTCGCAGTTCCTCGGCACCACCATCGCCGCCGGCCAGCCGGGATTTGCCGACGCAAAGCTGGCGTTCCTCTCCAGCATGCGTGGCATGTACATCGTCATCGCCGTTGTGCTCGCAATCGTGCTCGCCGTCTTCGTCTTCGTTAAGCTCCCGACGCCTCCTGGAGACGAGGAGGAGGCAGCGAACGGCTCTGTCGAGAAGGTCACGTTTGGCTCCATGCTAAAGCGCCCGTACTTTGCCCTGGGCGTCCTCGCCGAGTTCATCTTCATCGGCCTGCAGGTTGCCGGAATGTCGCTGTTCTCCACCTTCGCGATGCAGCAGTGGCCTGGCATGACCGCCGGTACCGCCGCGGCGTACCTCTCGATTCTGTCGTTGCTGTTCACCGTGGGCCGCTTCGTCTCTACGCCGATCATGGCCAAGGTCGACCCCGGCAAGCTCCTGGGCGTCTATATGACCGTCTCTGCAGTCCTGTTCTTCGTCGCGTTCCTTGGCCTTGGGCCGGTTTCCGTCGTCGCGATGATCGTGTCGTATCTGTTCGTCTCCATCGGCTACCCGGTCGTCTTCTCGCTCACCCTCACGGGGTTCCAGGGCTCTGCTGTCAAGACCGGTTCCTCCGCGCTTGTCATGTCGATCGTGGGCGCGGCGCTGATCCCGCTCGTAATGAGTGCCGTCGCCGATGCCGCCGGAATCAACGTTGCCCTGCTCCTGGCGGTTCCTGGTTTCCTGTACGTCGCTTGGTACGGCCTGTTCGGCAGCAAGCTCGGCCTGGAAAGGAAGTAGCCATCATGGCACTTAAAGTAATCGACTCCCACTTCCACGTCTGGAACCTGGACACCCAGAGCCTTCCTTGGCTCGAGGGCACGGACGGCACGATCACGCACACCTATACCACCAAGGACCTTGAGGCCGAGTATGCGCGCCAGGCGGGCGTGGAGTTCGTCGGCGGCGTGTACGTCGAGGTCGACTGCGCCGATCACGAGGCTGAGGACAAGATTGCCTACGACATCAAGTCCGCCGACCCAAAGATGCTCGCCTGCATGCTTCGCAGCGACGTCTCTCCCTGGATGCGCGTTCCGGCGTTTGCCGCCGGCATCCGCGAGCCGCTCCACATCGATTCCGAGCCCAAGGGCCGCTGCCTCGAGCCGAGCTTCATCGAGGGTCTTCATGCGCTGGCCGAGAAGGGCCTGCCCTTCGAGTCCTGCAATCGCGTGAATGAGCTTGAGGACGCCTACGAGGCGTTTGCCCAGGCGCCCGAGGAGACCGTCATCCTGAACCACCTCGGCAACGTCGAGGCGCTGACGCCCGAGTGGAAGTCAGTCATGAAGAAGTTCGCGAGCCTGCCGAACCTCTACATGAAGGTCTCGGGTTATCCCACCGCAGACAAGCAGTTCGTCTCGGAGCTGCTTAAGTTCGTCCGTGCGACCTTCGACCCGCACAAGCTTCTCTACGCCTCCAACTGGCCGGTCGTAAAGCTGTACTCCAGCTTTGACGAGCACTTCCAGATCCTGCGTGACGAATTTGGCGACGACGAGAACTTCTTTATGAACAATGCTGTTCGTGCGTATGGCCTTAAGATTAAGTAACTTTTTTCTGATCCACGGGGCTTGCCCCAGAAAGAGAGCCAGCTATGTTTGAGGGAGTCTTCTGCCCCTCCATCACCATCACCGACGACGAGGGCAAGATCGACTTCGACCTCTGGGGCAAGCACCTGGACCACTTGGCGGATGCAGGCCTCGACGGTGTGCTTCTGTTCGGAAGCATCGGCGAGTTCTACAGCGTGAGCCTTGAGGACAAGAAGGCCGTCGTCGACTTTGCCGTCAAGCGCGTTGCCGGCCGCATGAAGGTCTTCGTCGGTGTGGGCGATACCACCTACGCGAATGTCCTTGACCTCACCCGCTATTCCGAGAAGGCGGGCGCGGACGCGGTCCTCGCCGTATCGCCGTACTACTTCGGGCCGAGCGACGCCGCCGCCGAGGAGTACTTCGGGGGCATCGCGCAGGCCACGGAGCTGCCCGTGATCCTCTATAACTTCCCGGCTCGCACGGGCACCGACCTCAACCCCGAGCTTGTCGCGCGCCTTGCCGCGGCGCACAAGAACATCTGCGGCATCAAGGACACCGTGGACACCATCAGCCACACGCGCAAGGTCATCCGTGCCGCGCGTGCCGTTAACCCTGAGTTCACGGTTTTCTCCGGTTTCGACGAGTATTACCTGGTCAACCGCGTGAGCGGCGGCAACGGCGTCCTGTGCGGCTTGACCAATGTCGAGCCCGAGCTCTTCTCGCGCATGCACAAGGCTTACCAGTCCGGCGACCTTGCGACCGCCGTCGAGTGCGCCGAGCGCATCTCCAAGCTGATGGCCGTCTACGACGCGTGCGATCTTTTCGTCTCTGCCATCAAGGTTGCCGTGAACGTCAAGGGTCTTCCCATCTCGACCAAGATCTTCGAGCCGGCCGTTCAGGCCACGCCTAAGCAGGTCGCCGCGATTCGTGAGCTTCTTGCCTAGTTGACTAAAGGACTTCTTGCCTCATTTGAAGCCGGGCCCGCGACTCTTTGCGATGCAAGGAGTTGCGGGCCTTCTTTTTAAATGTCGCTGCGCTTAAATTCGCGCCGCGTCGCCACCTGCTAGCATGGTTGACCAGAAACCGACGTGGGGAGAAGCACATGACAGACGCAAAGAAGCTCGACTGCACCTGGCCGGAGGCCCGCCTGGAGCCGCGGCGCCTGCGCGTCGCCGACGACTACCTGCAGGGCGTTCTCGACGGAAAGAACTTCCTCGTCTTCGACGGCGCCATGGGCACGCAGCTGCAGGAGCGCGGTCTTGCCGCGGGCGAGCTGCCGGAGCTCCTCTGCCTTTCGAACCCCGACGAGATCACCGACGTGCACGCCGCCTATGTGGCCGCGGGCGCAGACGTCGTGACCACGAACACCTTCGGCGCGAACCGCGAGAAGCTCGGCGGCGCCGCGACGGTCGAGCAGATCTTCACCGCCGCCGTTGCCTGCGCGCGCAGGTCGGGCGCCCGCTACGTCGCGGCGGACATCGGCCCCACGGGCCAGCTCCTCGAGCCCATGGGCACGCTGCCCTTCGACGAGGCCTACGCGCTCTTCGCCGAGCAGGCGCGCGCGGCGACCGCGGCGGGGGCCGACCTCTTCATCATCGAGACCATGGCCGACCTCGCCGAGGCCAAGGCGGCGCTTCTCGCCGTGCAGGAGAACTCCGATTTGCCCGCCTTCGTCACGATGACGTTCGCCGAGGACGGCCGCACGTTCTTGGGCACGACGCCCGAGGTCGCCGCAGTGACGCTCTCGTCGCTCGGCGCCGATGCCCTGGGCATCAACTGCTCGCTCGGTCCGAACGACCTCGTGCCGCTGGTCGCGCGCATGCTCCCGTGGGCCAAGTGCCCCGTCATGGTCCAGGCCAACGCCGGCCTCCCGCGCGTGGAGGGCGACCGCACCGTCTTCGACGTGCACCCATCCGAGTACTGCGAGGCGGTCGCGCGCATGCTCGACGCGGGCGTGAACATCGTCGGCGGCTGCTGCGGCACGTCGCCGGAGTACACCGCGGGGGAGCGCGCGCTGCTCGCGGGCCGCGAGCCCGCGCCGCGCGAGGTCCGCGACTGGTTCTGCGTGGCCGGCCCCCAGCAGGTCACGAGCCTGCGCATGGGCCAGGTCGGCGTCATCGGCGAGCGCATCAACCCCACGGGCAAGCGCAAGATGAAGGAGGCCCTGCGCAGCGGCAACCACGACTACGTCATGGGCGAGGCCATCGGCCAGACCGAGGCCGGCGCCCAGATCCTCGACGTCAACGCGGGCCTGCCCGAGATCGACGAGCGCGCCACCATGGTTGAGCTCGTGGCCGAGCTCCAGGGCGTGACCACGCTGCCGCTGCAGATCGACTCCGCCGACCCCGCCGTCATCGAGGTCGCGGTCCGCGCCTACCCCGGCAAGGCGCTCATCAACTCGACCAACGGCAAGCAGGAGATTCTCGACGCGGTGCTGCCCATCGCCAAGCACTACGGCTGCGCGATCGTGGGCCTGACGCTCGACGAGGCGGGCATCCCGCCCACGGCCGCCGGGCGCATCGCCGTCGCGAAGAAGATCGTGGCCGCGACCGACGCCATCGGCATCCCACGTCAGGACGTGGTCATCGACTGCCTGTGCATGGCGGCCTCGACCGACCAGAGCGCCCCGCGCGCCATCCTCGACGCCATCGCCGGCGTCAAGCGCGAGCTGCCGGGCGTTCGCACCGTGCTCGGGCTCTCCAACATCAGCTTCGGGCTGCCGTTCCGCCCGCTCGTCAACGCGACGTTCCTCTCGGCGGCGTTCGGCGCCGGGCTCGACATGGCCATCATGAACCCGCTGGTGGGGCGCATGATGGACGTCGTCGACTCGTGGCGCGTGCTCTCCGGCGAGGACGAGAGCGCCCAGTACTACGTGGCGCACTACGCCGATAGGTCGGACAAGCTGCCGGCGGGCGTCGGGCCCGCGGCCGCCGCGGCCGCCGATGGCAAGAAGGCCGCGCCGGCAGGCGCCGGCACCGTCGCGGCGACCGGCGCCCAGACCCCCGAGGAAGAGGCCCGTGCGCTCGTCCTCGCCGGCCGCAAGGGGCCGATGCCCGAGGTCGTTGGACGCGTGCTCGCCGACCACGACGTGCTCTACGCTATCAACGAGGTGCTCATCCCCGCGCTCGACGAGGTGGGCGAGCGCTTCGAGAAGGGCAAGTTCTTCTTGCCCCAGCTCATGGCGTCCGCCGAGGCGGCCAAGGCCGGCTTCGAGGCCATCAAAGAGGCGAATGCCGGCGCGGAGGGCTCCGACGCGGTGTCCTCGAAGGGCAAGATCGTCATCTGCACGGTCCATGGCGACATCCACGACATCGGCAAGAACATCGTGCGGATGCTCCTCGAGAACTACGGCTACGACGTCGTCGACCTCGGCCGCGACGTCCCGCCCCAGACGGTCGTCGACGCCGTCGTCGCCGACCATGTGCGGCTCGTGGGCCTCTCTGCCCTCATGACCACAACCGTCCCCGCGATGGCCGAGACCATCGAGCTTCTGCGCAAGGACGCCCCGTGGGCCAAGGTCATCGTCGGGGGCGCCGTGCTCAACCCCGAGTACGCCCAGATGGTCGGTGCGGACTTCTACGCCAAGGACGCGACCGAGACCGCCCGCATCGCCGGCGAGGTGCTCGGCTAGCCGATGGTCCGCCTGACCGCGTCGTGCCAGCCGGCGAGGTGCTCATCCGCCCATGCGGAGTCCTTCTCGCGGCGGAACACGTCGTCGCCGTCGCGCAGGCCGCGCAGCTCGTCGGTGCGCGACCAGAACCTGGTCGCGAGCCCGGCGAGGTAGGCCGCGCCGAGCGAGGTCGTCTCGAGGTTCTGGGGGCGTCGCAGCTCGCAGCCGAGCAGGTTCGCCTGGAACTGCATGAGGAAGTTGTTCGCCGAGGCGCCGCCGTCCACGTTGAGGACCCCGAGCTCGCCTCCGGCATCCTCCGCCATCGCCGCGGCGAGGTCGCTCACCTGGTAGGCGAGCGCCTCGAGCGCTGCACGGGCGATCTGCGCCCGCCCCGCGCCGCGCGTGAGGCCGAAGATCGCCCCGCGGGCATCGGGCTCCCACCATGGCGCCCCCAGGCCCGTGAACGCGGGCACGATGTAGACGCCGCCCGCATCGGGGATGCTCGTCGCGAGGGCCTCGGTCTCGGCCGCCGAGCCGATGATGCCGAGCTCGTCGCGGAGCCATTGGATGAGCGCGCCGGCGACAAAGACCGAGCCCTCGAGCGCGTACTCCAGCCCGCCGGCCGCGGCCTCGGGCGCGCTCGCGGCGACGGTCGTCACGAGGTTGTGGGAGCTCGCGCGCGCCTCGTGCCCTGTGTGCAGCAGCATGAAGCAGCCTGTGCCGTAGGTGTTCTTGGCTTGGCCGGGCGCGAAGCAGCATTGGCCGAAGAGCGCCGCCTGCTGGTCTCCCGCCACACCGGTGATGGGGATGCCCGCCGGGAGGCCGGGGTAGCTCGTCTCGCCAAAGAAGCCCGAGCTCGGGCGCACCTCGGGCATCATGGACGCCGGGATGCCGAAGAGCCGCAGCAGCTCGTCGTCCCAACGGCCCTCGTGGATGTTGAAGAGCATCGTGCGGCTCGCGTTCGTCGGGTCGGTCGCGTGCACGAGCCCACCGGTGAGCACCCAGACGAGCCAAGTGTCCACCGTGCCGAAGAGCAGCTCGCCCGCGTCTGCGCGCTCGCGGGCGCCGTCGACGTTGTCGAGGATCCAGCTTATCTTGCTCGCCGAGAAGTACGCGTCCGGAAGAAGTCCCGTCTTTGCCTGGACCATGGCCTTGACCTGCGGGTCTCCGCAGAGCTCGTCCACAAGGCCGGCGGTGCGGCGGCATTGCCAGACGATGGCGTTCATCACGGGCTGGCCGGTCGCGGGGTCCCACACGATGGTCGTCTCGCGCTGGTTGTCGATGCCGATGGAGTCGATGTCCTCCGCCGAGAGCCCGTGCCTCGCGATGAGCTCCGTGAGGCAGCCGAGCTGCGAGAAGAGGATCTCTTGCGGGTTGTGCTCGACCCAGCCCGGCTGGGGGAATATCTGCTGGAACGGCCGCTGCACGCAGTCGACCATCCGCCCCGCGCGGTCGATGAGGACCGCCCGCGAGCTCGTGGTCCCCTGGTCGAGCGCGATGACGTACTTCTGTGTGCCCATGTTCGCTTCCCTTCGCTCAGCTGGTTGGTACCTGGTGGCTCCGGGCGGGCCCAAGTGTCGCCGTGCCGGCGGCATCGGACGCCCCTGCAGCTTCGGCGTGCCTCAGCGCCGCCCAGCCACCGTCGCCCCGGTGCCCCCGATGTTTCTGCCGACCTTCTCGTCGAGCCAGGCGGCGACGTTGGCGAAGACCTCGGCGTGCCCGTCTTCCTGCAGGATCTCGTGGCGCATGTGCTCGTAGACCTTGCAGGTGACGTCGAGCGACCCGGCGCCGCGAGCGAGCTCGGCGGCGGCCTGGACGCCTAGGCCCATGTCTCCCACGGGGTCGCCGTCTCCCGAGATGTAAAGGAGCGGCAGGTCATGGGGCGCGGCCGCGGCGCATGCCCTCGAGCAGGCCTCGGCCGTGAGCGCCGTGAGCGCCGCGTAGCCGCCCGCGCTGAACATGAAGCCGCATTCCTCGTCGGCGACGTACGCGCGCACGTTGTCCTCGTTGTACGAGAGCCACTCGAAGCCGGTCGGACCGGGGACCGCCTTCGCGTAGCCGCCTGCGCCCATGGAGTCGAGGAGCTTCGAGCGGTAATCCTCGCCCCGCGCCGTCGCGATGGCGAGCGCCAGGGCGTGCCCCGCGCGGGAGACCGCCACAGGCACGGTCCCCGTGCCGCAGATGACCGCGCCCGCGAGGCCTTCCCCGTGCCGACTCAGGTAGCAGCGGACGATGAAGCTGCCCAGCGAGTGGCCGAAGAGCACGTAGGGGGTCTCGGGGTCGAACTTCGCGGAGACGATGCCTCGCAACGTGTGCTCGTCGGCGATGAGCGCCTCCGCCCCTCCATGGGCGGGCAAACAACCGCGCCTGCCCGGCTCGGTCGAGGCGCCGTGGCCGATATGGTCGTCCCCGCAGACGACGTAGCCTTGCCCGCACAGGTACCGCGCGAACTCGTCGTAGCGGTGGATATGCTCGCTCATCCCATGGACGACCTGCACAATGGCCTTCAGGCGCGCGCCTGCGCCGACCGCTGCCGGTCGCCAGATCCGGGCATGTATCGTGGAGCTGCCGTCGGCGGACGGGAACTCGATGTCTTCGATCGCTGCACTCACAGGGTCCTCAGGCATGTCGCCTCCAGGTCATGGCCAACCAAGGTTTGCCCTCGGCGCCGACCCTCGGAGGCTCGAATCGCCGGGACTCGTCCTCGGGTAGTTTCCCCTTCGATGCTCGCTCGTCGCCGTCTCTCCCGCCCAACGGCACCTCTGGTTTGGGCAGCGGCGCGGTTTGGGGGATACTATGCCCCGGTGGCCGCGCGCCGCGCGCCAAAGCGAAAGAAGGAATCATGGGCTTCCACTGCACCGATTGCGTGTTCAGCGAGTTCACAAAGAGCGAGAAGAACGGCACCTACCAAGGCTCCTGCAGCCGCGGGTACACGCTCACTGACCCGCATGTGCGCGAGTCCCCGGCGAACCACTTCGCCGACGACCCCTCCAGGCTCGTTCCCACCATCGATCCGTTCGGCAAGGAATACCTGCGCAAATCGAACATCTGCGAGCGCTTCGTCAGCCCGAACGATCTCCCCAACACTCGCTAGGAAAGGACCTTACGTGTCGAAGAACGCCAAGCCCTCGGCCCAGACATCGAGGGCCGTACAGACCGGCATGTACTTCATCGTGGCGATTCTCGCCCTCTTTGTCTTCTTTAACATCAGCGGGCTCGGCACCTCGGCGAACATCTCGTACGCGTTCGTCGCCTTCGCCTTCGTGGTCCTCATTGTCATGCCGAGGTTCTTCCCCCGGCTCGACGCGGACGCGCCCACGACCTCGCGATTCCTCGGCAGCCTGGGCACGCGCATCACGACCACCTACTTCGTCACTGAGCTCCTTGCGTCGGCGATCTTCATCCACTTCGTCACCGACTCCGCCATGTTCTCGTTCTTTGTCCAGGCGGGCCTCTACGTCGTGTATCTCTCGTACGTCGCTTATCAGGCCAATGAGGTCTCCGAGGACTCCCCGGAGGCGCGCGCCGCCGCCCGCGGAAAGTCGCGCGGAGTCGACGCGGTGCCGAAGCTGCGCAACCAGGCCCATGCCCTGGCCGCGCATGCGCAGGGGACCGAGTTCGCGAAGGATGCCCAGCGTATCGAGACCCTGCTCAAGCGCGGTCCGGAAGAGTCCTTCGAAGGCACGCTCGAGATCGAGCAGCAGATCGGCGGATTCCTCTTTGAGCTCGACACCCTGCTCAAGGAGGGCGGTGACGAGCTCACGATGAGCGACTGCGTGCGCATGCTCAACATGCTCATCGACCAAAGGAACCAGATCTGCAAGTAATCGCGCCGGCATTGCGTCCCGCCAGTGTCGCTCGCGCCGTCGGCATTGCGCAAAATTCGATTAGGGCTACGCTGAGGTGGGATTACCGCGCAAAACTCGCTTAGGGCCACGTATTTTAGGGCGCCTTGCCGGCGCCCGATGCCTGAGCCTAAAGAAACGCCCAGTTGGCGGATTCGCCAACTGGGCGTTTTCCTGGGCTTAGGGCAAAAATGCGTGGCCCTAAGCGAGTTTTGCGCGACGGAGGCGCTTGAACGTGGCCCGAAGCCAAAAGTGCGTCATGCCGAGGGGCGCGGCAACGGTTCGGGAGGGCGAAGCTGCGGCTCGGGGCGAAGCCACGGTTCGAGTGCACGGCCACGGCTCGGGAGCGTAGCCACGCACTCGGGAACGTAGCCGCGGCTAGAGCTCGTAGATCGCGCTGAACTTCTGCGTGAGGTAGTCGGTGTAGTGCTTCGCGTCGAAGGGGGCGCCGCACGCCGCACGCATGAGCTCGTCGGTGTCCTTCGCGCGGCCCCAGCGCCAGATGTTCACGCGCAGCCACTCGCGGATGGGCGCGAGGTCGCCAGATGCGCACACCCCGTCGAAGTCCATGCCACCCGCGACCATGGCATCCTTGAGCTGGGCACCGATGGCGCTGCCGAGCGCGTAGGTGGGGAAGTAGCCCAGGCTGCCATCGGACCAGTGCGTGTCCTGCAGCGCCCCGTGGGCGTCGTCGGGAACCTCGATGCCCAGGTAATCCTTGTATTTCTGTGCCCAAAGGCCCGGGACATCGGCCGCTTTGGCCTCGCCGGAGAAGAGCATCTGCTCGATCTCGTAGCGCACGAGGATGTGCAGCGGGTAGGTGAGCTCGTCGGCGTCGCAGCGGATGAGGCACGGCTCGGCGCAGTTCTCCGCGAGGAAGAGCTGGTGCGGCGTCACGCGCCCGAACTGACCGGGGAAGCGCCCGCGCAGCGTCTTGAGCAGCGGCGTGGCGAAGGCCTCGCTGCGCCCGATGATGTTCTCGAAGAAGCGCGACTGCGCCTCGTGCATGCCCATCGACGTGCCGCCCTTGAGCGACGTGAAGCGGTATGCGGGGTCGACGTTCTGCTCGTACAGCGTGTGGCCGCCCTCGTGGAGCATGCTGAAGACATTGGAGAGGACGTTGTCGGGGTACACATGGCTCGCGATGATCACGAATCCCTCGGAGGGGCCGCCCGTGAAGGGGTGCTCCGTGCGCCCGACCCACAGCGCGTTGGTGTCCACGCCCTCGAGCGCCATCAGGTCGTCGGCGAGCGCCCACTGGCGCGCCTCGTCGAAGTTACCCTCGACGCACGTGTGGCTCGGCTTGTGGCGGCTGGCCATGCAGTCGGCGAGCAGCGGGACGACGCAGTCCTTGACCTGCGCGAAGAACGGGTCGTAGAACGCGCGGCTCGTGCCGTGCTCGTACTCGTCGAGCCAGACGTCGTAGGGATCGGCGCCGGGATTCTTCTCGGAGGCCATGTGCCGCAGGGCCGCGACGATGCGGTCGAGGTAGGGCTCGAAGCTCGCCCAGTCGTCGGTCGCCTTCGCGCGGCGCCAGATGTCGTTGGCCTCAACCGTGAGGCGGCTGAACTCGGCCTGCTCCTCGGCGGGGACGTCGACGAGCGACGCGCGGTCGCGCTTGAGGACCTTGACCTGTGCCATGCGGGTCTTGCCCAGCAGCTCGGGCTGCGCGCCGAGGCGCTCGAGCAGGGGGCCGACCTCGGGCGCGCAGAGCGCGCAGACGCGCTCCTCCTCGAGGACCGAGGTCGCCTGGCCGCGCTCCTCGGTGGCGCGCGGCGGGTCGATGACGGGGCCGAGGGACCCGATCTCGTCGATCGCGTAACGGAGCGCGAAGAGCTTGTTCTCGAGCGTATCGAGCGCGGCGATGTCCGCGCGGGGGTTTGCGACGGCGGCGTTGAGGTCGGCGGTCGCGGGATTCTCTGCCATGGTTCCTCCAAAAAGAAGACGAGCGCCGCCGGCCCGGCGGCGCGTGCATGCACGCTCCAAGTGTACCCCGCCGCGCCTCGCCCGCCGCGCCGAACGCGTCGCTTGGGGCACCGGTCGCGCCCTGCCGTTCCCCGTCTCCGCCCGTCGGCTTTATAGTTGTCTGAGCAACTTTTGGCGGCGCTGGCGCAAGCGCCCGCGCGACAACGTGGAAGGACCTCCCATGCAGGCAGTTCTCGGCATCGACATCGGCGGCACGAGCATCAAGGCAGGCCTCTTTACCCCTGAGGGAGAGCTCCTCGAGGAGCGCAAGATCCCCACGCCCGCGCTCACCGACGACGCGGCCTACGCGGTCGTCACCGACGGCCTCGCGAAGATCCTCGCGGCGCACGACTCCGCCCCCGACGACGTCATTGCCCTAGGCCTCGATATCCCCGGCCCCGTCGCGGACGACGGAACCGTGGGCTTCCTCCCCAACATCAAGCTCGACCCGGAGGGTCTCGTCGCCTCCATCAACGCCGCCTTCCCCAACGCGACCGTCGCCTTCGTCAACGACGCTAACGCCGCTGCCCTGGGCGAGATGTGGGCAGGCGTCGCGCGCGGCGTCTCGAGCTACGTGCTCATCGCGCTCGGCACGGGCGTGGGCGCGGGCGTCGTCGTGGGCGGCAAGCTCGTCGCGGGCGCGTTCGGCGCGGGCGGCGAGATCGGCCATGTGACGGTCAACCCCGCCGAGACCCGCTGCTGCGGATGCGGGCGCAAGGGCTGCCTCGAGCAGTACGCGAGCGCCACGGGCGTTGTCCGCCTCTACCTCGAGGAATGCGAGCGCCGCGGCGTCAAGCCCGCGCCCGTCGAACACGCGACCGACACCCTGACCGTCTTCCGTGCGCTTGCGGCCGGCGACGAGTGCGCGAAGATCGCCGTCGACCAGATGTGCGAGTACCTCGCGCAGGCGATGGCGCAGGTCAGCTGCATCGTCGACCCCGCGATGTATCTCATCGGCGGCGGCGTTGCGGGCGCATTCGCCACGTTCGCCCCTGAGCTTCGCCGTCGCTTCGCCGCGCACGCCCTTTCTACCTGCAAGGACGTCCGCATCGAAGCTGCCGGGCTCGGCAACCAGGCCGCCATGTACGGCTGTGCCTACGAGGCGCTCCGCCTGAGGCAAGAGCGGCTGGGAGAGTAGGCTGAGTCCGAGATCGCCCTTCTTTCAATAAGAGAAGGCGTTTACCGTCGAAAAACTACCGTTCGTCGAAATTCCGCGCCTTGCGTGCTATACTGAATGAGTTGAAGCGGCGTCAAGTGCGTCGCGTGTCGTTTGAGCCGAGGACAGGAGCATCCTTATGAGCGATATCGTCACCGAATCTCATGTCTTTGTTGACTGCAAGGCCGCTACCATCGACGAGGTTCTCGCGTTCTTCGCAGAGAAGACCGTCGAGCTGGGCTTTGCCGACGATGCCAACGCCATCTTCGAGGCGTTCAAGGCCCGTGAGGCCGAGGGCACCACGGGCATGACCGGCGGCTTCGCCATCCCTCACGCCAAGACCGCCGCGGTCAAGGAGGCCACCATCCTCGTGGCCAAGTTTGCCGCCGACGTCGAGTGGCCTTCCATGGACGATGCCCCGATCAAGTGCGCCATCGCGCTGCTGATCCCCGCCGCCGAGGCCGGCACCACGCACCTTCGTCTGCTGTCCAAGATCGCCGTCATGCTCATGGACGCCCACAAGCGCGAGGAGCTTCTTGCCGAGAACGATCCTGCCAAGCTCGCTAACCTGGTCAACGAGGGCATCACCGAGGAGTAGGGTTTCCGGTCGATTGATTCGACAACGCCGGTCGCCGTCGTGGCGGCCGGCGTTTTTTACTGGGACATCGCCGCATTAGCCCCAAGGGAGAAGCCTATGGCCATCAAGCTCATCCTCACCGACATCGACGGCACCATCCTGCCGTACGGCAAGAAGACCGTGACTAGCCGCTGCGTCGACGCGTTCCACGCCGCCATGGACGCCGGTATCCTCGTCGGCCCCGCGAGTGGCCGCTTCTACCCGTGGATTCCCGAGTTCTTTGGCGGCGACGCCTCCTGCTGCGCCACGGCGATCGCCACCAACGGCTCCCAGGTTTACCTTGAGGGCAAGGGGGCCCTGCAAAAGGAAGTCGACTCCGCCTGTGTACAACGGGCGATGGAGGTTCTCTCCAACGTGGCATCCACGGGCCTGCTCCTCTTTGAGGGCGAGACTCCCTACCTTGTGCAGGGCTCTCGCGACGACCTGCTCGTGTGCTTCCCCCGATACGGGGAGACCTGCATCGAGCGCGACGACGTCCCGAGCGCGGGCATCACGAAGGCGAATGTCTTTATCCGCGGCGACGTCGAGCGCACGCGCGAGGTCGTGGCGCTGCTCAACCGTGAGGTCGACGGCCTGGACTTCGACGTCCCTCAGGCGCAGTTCTCCAACGTCATGCCAGCCGGTTGGAACAAAGGCGCCGCGCTCGCGTGGCTCCTCGAGCAGCTCGGAATCGGGCGCGACGAAGCGGTCGTCTTCGGCGACGCCGGCAACGACCTCGAGATGTTCTCCACGGTTGAGCACTCCGTTGCCGTCGCGGGGGCGCTGCCCGAGGCGCGCGACGCGGCGCGCTGGCACATCGGCGCCGTCGAGGACGATGCCGTGCCCGCCGCCATCGAGGCCCTCGCCGCAGGTGACTGGCCGTTCACGCGCTGATCGGCGCTTCTAGCTCAGCCGAGCGCCCCGCCGCCCTCTGTGCTAGCTGCGGACGTGCGAGATCTTGTACTTGAACTGGTCGGCGCGGGCCACGCTGTGCGTGAACTCGATAACGTCGTTCTTGTCGTTGTAGGTCACGCGCGAGAGCTGCAGCACCGGCGCACCTTCGGAAATCCCCAGGACCTCGGCGTCGTCCTTGCGCGCTACAGTGGCGAAGAACTCCTCCTCGGCCACACGGATCGTCTCGTGGTAGTCGTTCTCGATGATGGCGTAGAGCGACTTGCCCTCCAGGTCCTTCTTTGTAAATCCGAGGAAGTGCGAAAGCGGCACGTAGGTGCGCTCGAGCATCATGGGCACGCCGTCGGCCAGGCGCAGGCGGCGCATGTAGATGACCTTATCGCCCAAGCGCAGGTTCATGCGGTCGGCGACGGACTTGGTCGCGTCGCGGGTCTCGAAGTCGAGATCGACGGTCTTGGGCACGCGCCCGACCTCGCGCATCTGCTGCGTGAAGCTGTAGTTCGACGAGAGGTCCATCGCCCCGCCGGATAGGTCGGTCACGTAGGTGCCCTTGCCGTGGCGGCGGCTGATGAGGCCCAAGGTCTCGAGCTCCTTCAGGGCGAGGCGCACCGTAGTGCGCGAGAGCCCATAGCGCTCGGAGAGCTCGCGCTCGGAGGGGAGGAGGTCGCCAGGCTCCATCTCGTTCTCGATTTTGTCGCGAAGGATGTCGACAAGCTGGTCGTACAGCGGCTGCTTCCTCGAAGAGGTCCCCATGGCGTCCGTCCTCACATGTATGCTGGTTGCAACAAGTTGGTATCACTATAAGCGAACCAGTTGGCACGCGGATGTCATGGAGATCAACAAACAAGGCGAGCGCGGCCCCAGAATCCGGGAACGGTTGCCGCTCGCTGCAGCCCCGAGTTTCGCATGCGCGACCACATCATATAAATCTTGATTGCGCCGCCAGTCTTTGCCCAAGCGAGTTTCGCTCGCTGGCCTATGCTTTCATGGTTCATACATTTCCGTCGAGGGGAGCATCATGAGCGCAAGCGAGGCAAAGAAGGGCGCAGGCGCCCTGGAGCCGAGCCATCCTGCGGGGTCTGTGCTGGACGCCGGTGACTACAAGGCGGGCGACGACGCTGTCGAGCGCTTCCGCGAGCTGCTGCGCATCCCCACGGTGTCGCGCGACGACAAGTCCCTTCGCGACGACGAGCCTTTCCGCCGCTGGGCGCCTACCCTGCGCAGGCTCTTTCCGCGCTTCTTTGAGGTGACCGAGCTCACGACCATCGACGACTTCGGCATGCTCTTGCGCTGGCCGGGCGCCGACCCCTCGCTTGACCCTGTGGTCATGATGGCCCACCAAGACGTCGTCCCCGTCGAGGGCCAGCAGTGGGAGCATGACCCCTTCGGCGCCGAGATCGTCGACGGCGAGATCTGGGCCCGCGGCACGCTCGACACCAAGTGCATCGCCGCCGCGTTCTTCGAGGCGGCCGAGCACCTTGTCGGCCAGGGCTACGTGCCCCCGCGCGACGTATGGTTCTTCTCCAGCGACGGCGAGGAGGTCGCGGCGCCCACCTGCGCGCACGCCGTCGAGTGGTTCCGCGCCCACGGCATTCACCCGTACATGGTGCTTGACGAGGGCGGTGCCGTGGCGGCCGACGCGCCCCTGGGGGTCGATGTGCCCGTGGCCATGGTCGGCGTTTCCGAGAAGGGCCATGTGGACCTTACCGTCACGGCGTACGCCGACGGCGGCCACGCCTCGACGCCTTCCGCCAACGACGCCTGCCGCCTGCTGTGCCGCGTGTGCGAGCACATCTCGGCGAACCCCGGCAAGCCCGTGCTCACGCCCGTCGTCGAGGCGACGCTTGCCGAGCTCAGCGCCCACAGCTCCGACCTTTACCGCGCGGTCTTCGGCAACCTCTGGCTCACCCGCCCCGCGGTGACCAAGATCATGGCTGCCAGCCCCGAGACCGCGGCGATGCTGCGCACGACCTACGCCCTTACTCAGATGGAGGGCTCGCCCGCCCACAACGTCCTGCCGCCCGTTGCGCGCGCCAACTTCAACGTGCGCGTCGCGCCCTTCGAGTCCATCGCCGACGCCGTCGAGCGCGCCCGCAAGCTCGCCGCCCAGCAGTGCCAGGCCTCGGGCCTCACGCCCGACCACGTGACGGTCGAGATCGACGAGAGCATCCCGCACATGGAGCCCGCGCCCATCAGCCCCTACGAGGACGACGCCGCCTTCGACTACATCCACCGCTGCGTCTCCGGCGTCTACCCCGAGGCCGGCTTCGCCCCGTACGTGCAGAACTCCTGCACCGACTCGCACGAGTTCAATGCCATCTGCGAGCACGTCTACCGCTTCTGCGGCTTCATCTACTCGGCCGAGGCCCGCGGACTTCTGCACGCCGCCAACGAGCGCATCGGCGTCGACGTGTACAAGCGCGGCATCGAGTTCTACGTCGCCTTCCTCGCCAACCTCGTCCGCATGTAGCCGAACTGGAGGGCCGACCTGCAAAGAAGGGCGGCCCTTCTTTCCCGCTTTTGAACGCTAGGAGAACCGTATGGCACAACCCAACCTCAAACGCGCGGCTAAGCTCGATATCAGGGCCGTCGCCTTGGCTTCGCTGCCCTTCATGGGCATGATCAGCTTCTGGCAGGTCTACGACGGCATCGTGCCAAAGATGCTCACGAACACCTTCGGGCTGTCGAACTCACTCACCGGCGCCATCATGGCCGTCGACAACGTCTTCGGTCTCTTTCTGCTCCTGGTCTTCGGCGTCCTGTCCGACCGATGCGCCTCCAAACTCGGCCGCCGCACGCCCTTCATCCTGGGCGGCTCGGCAGTGGCGGCACTTGCGGTACCCCTCATCGCCATCGCCAACAACATGGGAAGCCTGCCGCTGCTCATCTGCTCGATCATCTTGACGCTCCTTGCCATCTGCGCCTATCGCACCATGACGGTGGCGGTCGTGGCCGACATCACGCCACGCCCGCTTCGTACCAAGGCGAACTCCATCCAAAAGGTCGTGGGCTATGCGGGCACCGGTCTTATGCTCGTGGCCATCTCGGTCATGGTTCCCAAGGTCGAGCGTCCCGACTACCTGCCGCTGTTCATCCTGCAGGGCGTGTTCATCCTGGCGGCTGCCGCCGTTTACGGCCTCTTTGTTCGCGAGCCCGGGCTCGTGCAGAAGATGCGTGAGAAGTCCCTCGAGATGGGCATCGACGAGGACGAGATCGATAAGGACGACTCGCCGGAGGCGGGTGGCAAAGAGAAGGTTACCGATCGGTCCCTGCAGCGCTCTATCGCAATGCTGCTGTCCGCGACCTTCTTTTACTACATGAGCTACAACGCCATGACCACCAACATCAGTCGCTACGCGGACATGTTCTTCGGGTTGGCGGGAGGCTCCTTTGCCATCATCAACATGGTGACCATCGTGGGCGCGCTTGCCAGCTACGTTCCTTTGGCCAACCTCTCGCTCAAGATCGGCCGAAAAAAGGTCGCCCTCATCACCTCGATCATCATGACCGTGTGCCCGGTCTTCATCTGGTTCGCTCCGGGCTTCTCGCCTGCGCTCTACGTCGTGTTTCTCCTGATGGGCGTGGCGCTGGGCGGCGTCGACCTGTGCGTCTTCACCATGATCTTGGAGTGCTGCAGCTCCAAGTCAGTGGGGCGCTACGCCGGCTACTATTACACCGTGAGCATGGCTGCCCAAGTGGCAACCCCGATCCTGTCCGGCGTGGTCATGGACCTTAAGCCGACGATGCTCTTTGGCTACATTGCGCTCATGGGCGCTCTCATGTCGCTCTCGGTCGCGGGCGCCAAGCACGGCGACGCCATTCTCATCGACGAGGTCGCCCGCCGGGAAGAGGCTAACGAGTAGGGGAGCGGCCAACCTTTGAACCTTCGAACAACCCTGCCAACAGAAATACTGCCGGTGCAAGGTAGCGTGAGATGAATAGAAGAGGCCTGCTCAGCTCTGCCGATTGGAGACAGGCAACAAAAGCTGCGAGGATATAAAAAGAGAAGCAGCAGGAACGAAGTGCCAGTAGTGTGCGGCTGGTACCTGATGGGACAATGGAAGTACTGGTGCCAATTAACAGGCCGAGCGAATAAGACCCGATTGGTATCGCAAGAATGTAAAGTACGAAAGTGAAAAAGGATGAGTACGTTTTAAGTTCGGCAAGTCGAAGGAAACGCGCATAGATAAAAACATAAGCGCAGCAAATGCCGAGTAAGACTGCACCCAAAATGCGGAATACGCGTCCATTCATATGCTCGTCTCAACTCCTCGTTCGAGGGGCATCAATGGCTGTGGTGTTTATACCCGCATAGGGGGTACATCGCGCAATTATCTGCGGTATTTCGATCGCCCTTTCTTATGTGCTATCATTCACCCTTAGGCAACGACGGAGAGGTTCGCGCGTCGCGTCGCCAGCGGACAGAGATGGGGCCCACCGGCTGAGAGGTCCCTCCAAGGCTGACGCTCGAAGTTCACTCCACCAGCCGCGACCTTAACGGCATGGACAGAAGGCCCGTCCTTCTTGCCGTTCCAAGTAGGGAAGCCGTCGGCCCCACGGCACGGGGCAAACGAGTGGACGCTCGCGAGAGAAAACGCGAGCGTCAATCAAGGTGGTACCGCGGTAATTCTTGCCGTCCTTGGACATATGTCCGAGGACGGTTTTTGTTTTTTGGAAAGGGGAACACGCAATGTCGATGTCCGACGACCTCAAGGCGATTGAGGCGAAGGTAAAGGAAGACCTTGCCAACGCAAAGACCATGGAGGACATTGAGGCCCTCCGCGTGGGCGTGCTGGGCCGCAAGGGCAGCCTGACCGCCATCATGCACACGATGGGCAAGGTGCCGCCCGAGGAGCGCCCGGCCATGGGCGCCCTGGCCAACACCGTCCGCGCGAACGTGGACATGTCCATCAAGGCCCAGAAGGAGGCGCTCGCCCGCTCCCTCATGGCAAAGAAGATGCAGGCCGACGCGGCAGACGTCACGCTGCCCGGCCGTCAGCTCTCGCTCGGCACCCAGCACCTCATCTCCCAGATCCGCGAGGAGATCGAGGACATCTTCGTCGGCCTCGGCTACACCGTCGAGGACGGCCCCTACATCGAGACCACCTACTACAACTTCACCGCACTGAACGCTCCTGAGGACCATCCCAGCCGCTCGGCCAAGGACACCTTCTACGTGGTCGACAACGCGCCCGAGGGCAAGGAGGTCCACGTCCAGGGCGAGTCCGACGTCCTGCTGCGCACCCAGACCTCCGGCGTCCAGGCGCACGTCATGGAGGCCAAGGAGCCCCCAATCTACATGATCTGCCCGGGCACGGTCTTCCGCCCCGACACCGCCGACGCCAACCACCTGCCGCAGTTCACGCAGGTCGAGGGCCTCGTCGTCGACGAGGGCATCACCTTCGGCGACCTCAAGGGCACGCTCGACTACTTCACGCGCGAGATCTTCGGCAAGGACCGCGCAACCCGCTACCGCCCGCACTTCTTCCCGTTCACCGAGCCCTCCTGCGAGGTCGACGTGTCGTGCGGAGTCTGCCACGGCAAGGGCTGCCGCTTCTGCAAGAACACCGGCTGGCTCGAGATCCTCGGCTGTGGCATGGTCGACCCGAACGTCTTCCGCAACTGCGGCATCGATGCCGAGAAGTACACCGGCTTCGCCTTCGGCATCGGCGTCGAGCGCGTGGCGGCCCTTCGCTACGACCTGCCCGACCTGCGCATGCTCATGACCGGCGACATGCGTTTCCTCAAGCAATTCTAGGAAGGACCTCCTCTTATGCGTATCTCTTACGAGTGGCTCAAGACCATGGTCGACGTGCCGGAGGACCCCTCCAAGCTCGTCGACGAGTTCGTCCGCACGGGCACCGAGGTCGAGGCCGTCGAGCGCGTCGGCGCCGACCTCGACCACGTCGTGACCGCCCAGGTCGTCAGCAAAAAGCCGCACCCCGACTCCGACCACATGTTCGTCTGCCTCGTCGACGTGGGCGAGAAGAACCTCGGCGCCGACGGCAAGCCCGAGCCGCTGCAGATCGTCTGCGGCGCCCAGAACTTCAACGAGGGCGACCACATCGTCACCGCCATGATCGGCGCTGTGCTCCCCGGCGACGTGAAGATCAAGAAGTCCAAGCTCCGCGGCGTCGTCTCGATGGGCATGAACTGCTCCGAGCGCGAGCTCGGCCTGGGCAACGACCACGACGGCATCATGATCCTGCCGCCCGACGCGCCGGTGGGCATGGACTTCACCGATTACCGCGGCATGTCCGACACCGTGATCGACTGCGAGATCACCCCCAACCGCCCCGACTGCCTCAGCATGTGCGGCATGGCCGTCGAGGTCGCCGCGATGCTCGACGAGGACACCCACATCGAGCTGCCCCGCGTGCAGAGCGAGTGCGGCCCCGACGCCCACGACCTCGTCGACGTCACGATCGACGACCCCGAGCTCTGCCAGCGCTACACCGCGCGCGTGGTCCGCAATGTGAAGATCGGCCCTTCTCCGGAGTGGCTCGCGCGTCGCGTCATCGCCGCGGGCAGCCGCCCCATCAACAACGTGGTCGACGTCACCAACTACGTCATGTACCTCACCGGCCAGCCGCTCCACGCCTTCGACCTCGGTAAGCTGACCGAGGTCGATGGTAAGCGCCACATCGTGGTCCGCGCCGCCGCCGACGGCGAGGAGCTCGAGACCCTCGACGGCGTCGAGCGCACGCTCACGCCGGACATGGCCGTGATCACCGACGACGGCAAGACCCCGGTCGCGCTGGCAGGCGTCATGGGCGGCATGAACTCCGAGATCGACGAGCACACGACCGACGTCCTGCTCGAGTCCGCGACCTTCTCGTCCGGCCACGTCTCCCGCACGAGTCGCAACCTCGACCTCATGAGCGAGGCTTCCATCCGCTACGAGCGCCAGGTCGACGGCGCCAACTGTGCGAACGTCGCCGAGATCGCCGCCGCGCTCTTCGAGCAGTGCTGCGGCGCCGAGGTCTGTCCGGGCACCGTGGACGTCTACCCCATGGTTGTCCCCGCCCCCGTCATCGACTTCCGCCCCGATCGCGCCCGCATGCTCTGCGGCGCCGACGTGCCCGACGACTTCATGGTCCAGCGCCTTTCTCGCCTGGGCTGCAAGGTCGAGCCCGCGGCCGACGGTCACCTCACGGTGACCGCGCCGACCAACCGCCCCGACCTCACCCGTGAGGTCGACCTCATCGAGGAGATCTGCCGCCTGTGGGGCGAGGGCGACATCACGCCGACCCTCCCCGCGGCAAAGAACCACGCCGGCGGCCTCACCGTCGACCAGCGCCGCGTCCGCCTCATCGGCCAGACGCTTCGCGCCTGCGGCCTTTCCGAGACGAGCACCTACTGCTTCGCCGACCCGTCCGACCTCGTCAAGCTCGGCATTACCGACGAGGGCCGCGGCATCCCCGTGAAGATCATCAACCCGCTCGTCGCCGACCAGTCGCAGATGCGCCAGTCCATGCTCCCCGGCCTTTTGCGCTCCGTGGCCTACAACCTCGACCACGGCGTGCCCAACGTCGCGCTCTACGAGATCGGCCGCGTCTTCTACGGCCACGAGGGCAAGTCCCAGCCCGATGAGCCGAGCTTCGTCGCGGGTGTCCTCGCCGGCAAGCGCGCCGACGACGCCTGGAACCAGAAGTACGCCGAGTACGACTTCTTCGACGCCAAGGGCTCGGTCGAGGCGCTCCTCGATGCCCTTCGCCTGACCAAGGTCCGCTTCAAGGTCGCGGACCCCGAGCAGTACCCCTGGCTGCAGCCCGGCCGCGCCGCCGAGGTCCTCTCTCAGGGCCAGGTCATCGGCTGGGTCGGCAACATCCACCCCGCCAGCCTCCAGAAGATCGGCGTCGACGAGCCGGTCGTCGCCTTCGAGCTCTCCGTCGAGCACCTGCTGCGCCTGGCAAAGAAGGAGCTTCCCTATGTCGACGTGCCCACGCTCCCCGGCGTCACGCACGACCTCGCCATCGTGGTCGACGAGTCCGTCACCTATGAGCAGCTCGTCCAGCGCATCACGAGCGCCGGCGGCAAGCTGCTGGCCGATGTCCGCCTCTTCGACGTCTACCGCGACCCGGTCCGCGTCGGCAAGGGCAAGAAGTCCATGGCCTTCTCGCTGACCTACCGCGCGGCCGACCGCACCCTCACCTCCGAGGAGGTCGAGAAGGCCCACGAGAAGCTCGTGAAGAAGGTCCTTCGCGCCACCGGCGGCGAGGTCCGCTCCTAAACGGTGCTCGGGCGCGCCGCGGGACGTGCGGGCGCGCTCGATCCGGTTTTCATGCTCGCGATATTTCGGCCGGGTACCCGTTGGGTGCCCGGCCGCTTTGTTGCGCCACAATGGACTCGTCATCAATAGAGAGGAAGGCCCATGCCCAGCTGGAACATCCATACCGCGCACGTTGAGTGCCTGCTCGCGGAGGAAGGGGCGGACGCCTTAGGCATCCGCGACGTCGACGCTTTCCTGCTGGGCAACCTCGCGCCCGACATCTACGTGGGCTACATGGTCCCGAACGCGACGACGCGGATCGACTATAAGCTCACGCACTTCACGCTGCGAAACCACATCCCGGTCCCGCGCTGCGACGAGTTCTGGGACTTCTACTGCGTGAACCCCAAGGGCTACGGCGCCTCAGAGGTCACCGACCTGGTAAGAGGCGCTTGGTGCCACCTCGTCTGCGATCACGTGTACAACGCGCATACCCGGGCATGGCTGCAGCGCATCGGCGTGAAGCCGGGGGAGGAGGCGCGCATTGGAAAGCAGGCCGACTTCGCCGACTTCGGCCGCACGCTCGACATATCGCTCGTGCCGGAGGTGACCGACGCGGTACTCGGGCAGTGCGAGGCGTTCCCGCAATATCGGATCGCGGGGGAGGACGCGCGCGCGGCGGCTAAGGTGGCCGCGGGAATCGTCGAGCAGAACCGCGTCAATCATATAGAGGGGGCGCCCAAGTATCGGTTGCTTACGGCGGAGTTCTTCGAGACGGCACGAGCCGAGGCGCACATGACCATGGTCGAAGGGTTACGTAGACTTGCTTGCGCCCCCTGTTAATAAGCGGGCGGCGAATGGTGGCAAGGATGGTGCGAGCGGTCAAACTCAAGCGCTAAGACGCATTAAATATGGAGGAAATGTGAATGCAAGAAACACCGTAGACACACCCCCGCAATGAGCGTAAATTACTTCCTCGCGCAGCAACGCCACGAACTGCGAAAGAGCAGCTCAGGGCGGCCGCGCGCGGGACCTTGAGAACCGGATACTGCGATCGAGAGATCGGTGGAAGAAGACAGACAAGCGAAGTCGAATCGAGCACCCGGATGCATATCCGGGGGACTCATCGATTCCTACTTAGCGAATCCGAAGATGAGCGTCATCGGCCGGGCACGGACCATCCACTTGATGAGAACGGCCCCTTCACGGAGGGGGCCCTTCGAACGGAGAGTTCGATCCTGGCTCAGGATGAACGCTGGCGGCGCGCCTAACACATGCAAGTCGAACGGTTAAAGCACCTCCGGGTGTGGATAAAGTGGCGAACGGCTGAGTAACACGTGGGCAACCTGCCCCTCGCTCCGGGACAGCCTCGGGAAACCGTGGGTAATACCGGATA
>QAKZ01000007.1 GCA_003150175.1 Coriobacteriia bacterium | reverse complement strand
AACCGGAAGGGACGCGACAGGTGGCGCCGAATAGGATTTCGACGCGCCGAGCAACAATCAGGCCCTGCTCCTTCTCTCCAATCCTGCACGAGAAACCGGGAGCGTCGGTAATCGCGCACCAGAATGTGGGACCGTCGGTACCGACGGTCCGGGAATTCCGCGCGACCGTTACCGACGGTACCGGTTCCTGGTGAGAAGTGCCCTTCTTTGCACGGGAATCCGGGAGCGTCGGTACAGACACTCCCGGATTCCCGTGAGGGCGTTACCGGCGGTCGGGGATTCCGGTGCAGGATTACCGACGGTCGGGGATTCCGGCACAGGATTACCGACGGTCGGGGATTCCGGCACAGGGATTCCGACGCTCCGTGCTTTTGGCGAGAAGCGCGGCAAGAAGGACGCCGCCCGTCGCGGCGCCGCCTCCGCTGCCATTGGGTGGCTTTGATACTATTGCGGCCTCGCCGTGGCCGAAATCCGAAACAGGTGTCCCTTGACCTCGCTTCTTCTTCCTGTGATCTACCTCACGTTCGTCTCGCTCGGGCTGCCGGACTCGCTGCTCGGGTCCGCCTGGCCCGTGATGTACCCGAGCTCGGGGCGCCCGTGGCGGCACAGAGCGCGCTCAGCATGCTCATCAGCGCGTGCACCATCGTCTCGAGCCTGGCCACGGCAAAGCTCGTGCGGCGCTGGGGCACGGGCAGGCTCGTCGCGGCGTCCGTGGGCTTGACCGCAGCGGCGATCCTGGGCTTCTCGGCCTGCAGGGAGTTCTGGCAACTCGTGCTCCTCACCCTCCCCTACGGGCTCGGCGCGGGCGCCATCGACTCCGCGCTGAACAACTACGTCGCTATCCATTACGGTCCGCGGCACATGAGCTGGCTGCACTGCTGCTGGGGCATCGGCACGAGCGTCGGGCCCGTGGCCATGGGCTGGGCCCTCGCGGGGCCGCTCAGCTGGCACGGCGGGTATCTCGTCATCGGCGTCGCGCAGGCGGCGATCACGGCGGCGCTCGTGGCGTCGCTGCCGCTGTGGAGAAGGACCGGCGCGGCGGTCGCGGACGGCGCGAAGATGGCCGAAAGCAGTGACGCGGCGGGCGCGGACGCAGGCAACGAGGGATGCGTAAACGATGCGGCAGGCGCGAGCCGCGCGAACGGCGACGCGGCGGACTCGGGCTCGGGCTGCGCGGACAAGACCTGCGGCTCCAGCAGCAACGGCGACAACCCGGGCACGAGCCACGAGGGCGGCGAGGGCCAGGGCAGCTCGGCCGCCAAGCCCCTCTCCTACCCCGAGCTCCTGCGCCTTCCGGGCGCCGCCGCCGTCATCGGCTCGTTCGGGTGCTACTCCGCGCTGGAGTCGAGCATGGGCCTGTGGATCGCGAGCCACCTCGTGCTCGCCCGCGGCATCGGCGAGGCGCAGGCCGCGTCAATGGTCGCGCTGTTCTACCTGGGCATCACCTTCGGGCGCTTCGTCTCGGGCGTCGTCGCAAACCGCGTCGCGGGACGGAACATGATCCGCGCCGGGCAGGTCGTCATCGCTTGTGGGCTGGTGCTTCTCGTCACATGCAAAAACGACGCTGCGGCGCTCTCGGCCGCGATTGCGCTCGTGGGCCTGGGCTGCGCGCCGATCTACCCGAGCATCGTCGCGCTCACGCCGTCGCGCTTCGGCGAGGCGGCGTCGCAAGGCATGGTCAGTCTCCAGATGGCCTGCGCATACGTGGGGTCGACCTTCTTCCCGCCGGTATGCGCGCTCGTCGCGGGCGCCGGGGCGGCTGGGACGCTGCCGTGGCTCTACGTCGCCGTGCTCGCTCTCATGGTCGCGCTCTCCGAGCTCGCGAACCGACGGACGGCGCGCATCTCCTCCCGAGGATGAGGGTCGCACTTCAAAAAGACAAAAACGCAGGCTGCGAACATAAAGAGGCTCTACCAGGAGAAAGCGATCCCGTCTTTTCGCGGGGGTCACGTCTGCCCGCGGTCGCGAGCCGCGAGCCGTGAACGCGAGCCGTGAACGCGGGCGAAGGCCGCAGGACAGGTTGCGGTCGCGTCAAATCTCCGGGAGAAAGGGCGAGCACGCGACGGCCGCGGCCCACAGTGTGCTGAAAAGAAGCACCGGGTCGATAGCGGAAGGGCCTCGATGGTGGAGTCGGCGGTGCTCGGCGTGTTCTGCGCCGAGCTGATGGTTTGCGTGTTCACGGGTGCGCCGATCGTCGCGGCGCTGGTCGCGGGCCTCGCGCTGTTCATCGGCTACGGGCTATGGAGAGGCTGCCGCCTAAGGGAGCTCGCCTGCATGTGCGCCCGCGGGGTCGCGTCTGCTCGCGGCGTGCTCGAGTCGTTCATGCTCATCGGCGCGCTCACGGCGCTGTGGCGCGCGTGCGGGACCGTCTCCGAGGTCGTGGTGCTGGCGGCTCCCCTCGTGCGGCCCGCCGTCGCCCCTCTCGCGATCTTCTGCATGTGCTCGCTGATGTCGTTTTTGATCGGGACCTCGTTCGGGACGGCCGCGACGATGGGCGTGAGCATCGCGCTCGCCGCGCTCGTGTGCGCGGCCGCGCGCAGAATGTCCGCGGGCCAGATCGCCTCCGTGTGCGTGCTCGGCTTTACCCCCGCCGACCCCACCGTCGCCGAGCTGATGTCGGGCGGCGGGGTCGTCTCGATGGTCAACGTCTCGCTGGTGGTGTGCCTCTCGTCGAGCTTCTCGGGGCTGTTCGACGGGACCGGCCTGCTCGACGGCGTGCGCGGGCTCGTCGAGGGGCTCGTGCGCAGGGTGTCGCCGTACGCCGCCGTGCTCGCTGTGTCGGTCCCGGCGAGCATGGTGGCCTGCAACCAGACGCTCGGCATCATGCTCATGAGCCAGCTCTGCGGGCATGCCGAGGCGAGGGCGCGCGACCTCGCGATCGACATCGAGGACGCCGCCGTGGTGGTGGCGCCGCTGGTGCCGTGGTCGATCGCGTGCGGCGCGGTCGTCTCGATGTGCGGTGCGCCGGCAGCGTGCTGGTGCGCCGCCTTCTACCTATGGCTCATTCCAATCTGGCGATTGACCACGGAGGCGGCGGGGACGCGATTCGGCTTTGACGGCGGGGAGGGCGCCCACTCCGCCGAAGCCGCCGAGAACAGTTCCAGGGCGCATGCCTAGGGTACTTCCGGGGAAGTACCCTAGCTTTTTAATCATCGACAAAACCGCAGGTCGTGAGTTGGAAAGACCCCCAAAAGCCTCTCTAGGGTACTTCTACAGAAGTACCCTAACTATCTGCTGACCGACAAAACCGCAGGTCGCTGGAAAGAAGGTCCCCTGAAGGCCCTCTTAGGGTACTTTTACAGAAGTGCCCTAAGAGGGCCAAGCGTGGGTGTTCGACGCATCCACGGCGTCAGGATCGAAAAAGTGACTTCGCGCCGGGCGCCGGGCATCGACGCGACTCGCCGGGGCGAGACGGCCTGCGAGCAACCCTCGCTGCCGAAGCCCTGCTACAACTTCTGCAGCGTGATCGCGATGGTGTTGAGGTAATCCAGCGCGCCCGCCGCGACGGCGGCGCGGTCGCCGACGGCGTACTCGTTGTCGCAGGCGATCCAATCTGTCCACGTCTCGCGCGTGCAGGTCATCTCGCGCATGTCGACGATGCGCGCGCCGCGGGATTGTCCAAGCATACGTTTCCACCACGCCATGTCGTGCATGTACTCGAGCTGTTCGGGCGTCCACGAGGCCAGCAAGCACGACGGCAGGTCATCGTGGCAGTCATGCACCATACCGGGGATGCTGAGGTGGAGCTCGCCGCCCGTCCGCACGTACGGCAAGAGGCGCTCGTCGAGGTAGCGCGAGTCGCGCCCGTAATAGTTGTATGAGTCGATGCTCACCACGGCATCGAAGAACCCCGCGCAAAAAGGCAGCCCGCGGGAGGCGTCTGCCTTCACGGGATGGATCGAAGACACGGGGATTCCGAGCGAATCGAAGAACGCGCGGTTCTCGGCAGGGTCGCTCCACAGGTCGACGGCGTACACGTCGAGGCCGTACTCGCGGGCAAGAAGCGCGCTCGTAATCCCGGTTCCACTGCCTAGGTCGCAGACGCGGCTGCCATGGGGCAGGTCGGAGCCGGTTAGCAGCTCTTCGCAGAGCTTGAGCGGGTTGGGACCCATAATCTTCTCGCGGACGAGGGAGACGGGGAAGGTCGCGGTTTTGGGGAAGCGTGTGGGGCTGGAACTCGGACAAGAGCCATATCCAAGGTTGACGCTAGGGTAGGAATCAGCGTTCGTCATTGTGCTGTTCTTCTCTTCCTGATTTAGGGTTTGATACAAAGAAATCAGGAGGAACGGCGATTATGGGCATAAAATCGGCGCACAGGGGCTTGCCGCGCGTGCGGCCACGTCGAGCTATGCGGTTAGCCGTTCCCTAAAGAACAATGACCAAAAAGACATCCCCTTGACGCTTCTTGCGAATGTTGGGGCCAGCGTAGCATTCCTCGCGAGCGGTCTGTGAGCGATTGGGGGGCTTCGGGAAACCGCACGTCGAGAAGAGGCAGCTTGCCAGTGGCGAAGCTGCATGCCGACAGAACCGCGAACCGAGGCAACGCTGTTTGCCGGCGACGAAGCTACTTGTCAGCAGAACTGCGCGCCGGGGCAAGGCGGCCTCCCGGCGGCGAAGCTACTTGCCGACGATGAAGTCGACGCGGTCGAGGCCGGGGACGTTCAAGCGGATGAGGTTCTCGGCCGTTTGCCTCGAGCGGTCGTCAAGCTCGTTTTTGCAGGTCACGCGGGCAACGACCTGGCGCGTCGCGGCCCCTCTTGCCGCGCCGTCAGAAGCTGCGCCATCCCCCGTCGCGCCGTCCGCGGAGACCTCGACGTCGACCGAGTACCGCTCGAAGCCGGGCAGGGCAGCGGCGAGCTCGCGCGTCGTCTCGGCGACGCCGTAGCCATCCTCGACCCCGCCCGCCGCCGTGTCGATGGAGCCGGCCGTGAGCAGCACGCACGGGATGGCAAAGACGATTGTTCCCAGCACCACGCGCCGGCGGACCTTGCGGGAGAGCTCGCTCGCAATCGCGGCTTCTTCCCTGGTCTCGACGCCGTCGCCGTCGAGGTCGCGCTTGAGCGGCACGCGCAGCAGGAGCAGCACCGCCTCCGTCGCCAGCGCGATGAACACAACGTTGATCCCGAACTCGTAGAGCGCCGAGAGGAACAGCGAGAGGCTCCCCGCGGCGATGCCGTAGCCGGCGGCGCACAGCGGCGGCATGAGCGCGGTCGCCACCGCGACGCCCGAGATCAGCGTCGCGGGCTCTTGCTCGCGCGACATCCCGAGACCTCCCGCGAAGCCGCCCGCGAGCGCGAGCGCGAGGTCCCAGACCGTCGGAGTTGAGTTGTCCACGAGCGCCGGGGTCGTGGACGCGATGGGCGAGATCTTGAAGTAAATCGTGGACGTCACCAGGCAAAACGCCATCTGGAGCGCGAGCCCCGCGATGGCCTCGGCCGTGATGCCGCGGTCGAGCGTGGCGACGCCGTACGAGATCGCGAGCACCGACCCCATGAGCGGGCAGATGAGCATGGCGCCGACGATGGCGATGTCGGAGTCCGTGTCGAGCCCGATGCAGGCGATGAGCATGGCGACGATGAGGATGCACAGGTGCGTCCCGGTGAGCCGCGCCCCGTTGACGAAGCGCCGATGGATCACGCGGTAGGGCGCGCGGCCCTCGCGGATGTTGAACGCGCGGTGAAGGAACTTCTTTGTGCGGAACGCGAGCTGCTGGATTCTGTTCATGGGCGCCTCGATGTGTGCAGAGGCCTTCGGGCCTGCTAAGTGCACTTGTACCCAATGACTGTCACCCAGCGTTGGCGAGGAGGGCACGCACGCGCGAGAGAACGTCGGAGACGCGCTGGGCGCGGTGGCCGAGGAGGCGGACGCAGACGTCGCCCGACGAAAGGCGCGTGATGCCGCCGCTGATGGCCTCGCTGCCCTCGGCGGCACCCACGGGCGAGCCCGCCGCGGCGCCGATGACGCCCGTCTCGTCGCGCAGGTAGTCGCGGGCGCGCGTGAAGGCGCCCTCCCCCACCTCGCAGTTGACGAGCACGAGGTTCCCCAGGTGAGAGAAGCCCTCGTAGAGCCCCATCCCCTCCATCGGCATGGTCGCCGGGTCGTACACGACGTTGTCCAGGTAGACCGGACGGCCCGCGACGTTCACGCGGACGCGGTTCTTGAACGAGCGGTACCCGAACCTCTCGCCGCGCGCGACGCGCCCGCACGAGAGCACCTCCTCGAACACGAGCCGCGCCCCCGGCCCCTCGAGCTCGGCCACGCAGTCCGCCGCGTACTCGGAGTCCGCGAAGGGGATCATCGGCTGCGGGGCGTAATCGAGGTAGGCGCCCTCCGCGACGGCCAGACGGGTCGAGCGAGAAGCGCTCTTGCCCGCCTCCATGCGGTGGATCTTCTCGAAGGCCTGGTTGGTCACGCGAAGCGCCGCGCCCACGCCGACGCGCACGTCGATGGACTGCGCGTCGCCGGCCATGATGCCCGTGGACGCGGACATGACCATGACCTCGGCGGCCTTCTGCGCGAGGCCGGGCACGCCGGCCGCGCCGCACAGGCTCGCCGCGGGTACCTCGAAGGGATGCATGACCTTGAACGGCATCGTCGCCGCGGCCTCGGTAAGGATCGTGCGCCCGCCGCGCTCGCAGGCAACGAGCCGCAGCTCGGAGACGCGGCCGAACTTATTGCCCGCGCCGGGGCCCGCCGCGCTGGCGCCCGCCGCGCCCGCCGTCACGCCGACCGTGCCCGCGCCGTCGCCCGACGCCACCCCGGCCATGGCACCCGCGACCTTGCTCACGCCAGGTCCTCGAGAAGCACGTTCTTCTTTATCCACGCGACGACCTCGTCGACCCCGTCGTCGTCCCGGATGTCGGTGAAGACGAACGGCCGCTCGCCGCGCATGCGCCGGGAGTCGCGGTCCATGACCTCGAGCGAGGCGCCGACGTGGGGTGCGAGGTCGATCTTGTTGATCACAAGCAGGTCGGAGCGCATGATGCCCGGGCCGCCCTTGCGCGGGATCTTGTCGCCCTCGGACACGTCGATGACGAAGATCGTCGCGTCGGCGAGCTCCGGCGAGAAGGTCGCCGAGAGGTTGTCGCCGCCGGACTCCACGAACATGATCTGGATGTCGGGGTGCGCCTCGACCATGGCCTCGACGGCCTCGAGGTTCATGCTCGCGTCCTCGCGGATGGCGGTGTGGGGGCAGCCGCCCGTCTCGACGCCGACGATGCGGTCGGCCGGCAGCACCGAGTTGGCGGTGAGGAACTCGGCGTCCTCCTTGGTGTAGATGTCGTTCGTGACGACGCCCATGGAGTACTCGCCCGCCATCTTGCGGGTCAAGGCCTCGATGAGGGCGGTCTTGCCGGAGCCCACGGGCCCGGCGACTCCGATGCGTACATAGGACATGGAACTTCTCCTTACTCGCTGGCAGGCTGCGGGCCCGCGCAGGGCCATCCAGCCGCGGCCTGCCCGCGTCAGCTCATGTACAGACGCGAGTACAGCGTCTCGTGCTCGATGCAGCGGGTGTCGAACCCGGGCATCGAGAGCCCGAGCATCCCCTCGTCGGCGGAAAGCGCGCGCTCGACCGCCTCGACCTGGAGCGGCGCCGAGGCAAAGAGGATCTCCTGCCCCGCGGTCTGGCTCAGGGGGACCGTCTTCACGCAGTTCACGACCATGGCGGACACCTGCGCGTACAGGTAGCGGCGCAGCAGCTCGCAAAGCCCGATCCCCGCGAGCGCCGCCCAGACGCCGTAGGCCGCGTTGACCATGTGCCGCCCGCGCTCGGCGGCCGTGCTCCCGGAGTACGCGGCGAACGCCGTCGCCGCCTCCCCCGCCAAGAAGCCCTCGGCCGTCTTGCAGAAGCGGGCCGCCATCCTGCGCGAGGCGGTCCGGGTCTCGTCCGGGACCTTAGCCGCCGCCATCACTGCCTCGAGGTCGGCGACGCGCGCCCAGTCGCCCGCGGCAGCCGCCTCGTGCGCCAGTCTCATGCCGAGCAGCTCGGTGTAGGTCAGCGGGTAGCGGATCTGCTGGCCCACGTACTCGCGCGCGGTCGCCTCGTCGCGGACGATGCCCAGCTGGATGTAGGTCTCCAGCCCGAAGGAGTGCGAGTAGGCACCGATGGGGAACACCGAGTCGCACACCTGCATGAGCATGAGCTCGCGCGCGGCGGCCTCACTCGCCATGGTGGTCGTGCCCGTGGCAGCAGCCATGGGAAGAGGGGCCGTGGTCGTGATCGTGGCAGCGGCCGTGCGAGAGAGCGGCGGCCCCGGCCTCGCTGCCATGGTCGTGGCCGTGCCCGCCCTCGCCGTGGTGGTGCCCCTCGCCGTGCGGGTGGTGGTGCCCGCTCGCCGAGACGCGCCGCGCCGGGTCGAGCACGCGCTCGGCGACGGTCAGCTCGACGGCGTGCGCGCCGGAGAGCAGCCGCTCGAGCGGCTCGGAGTACTCGCAGAGCACCTGGTAGGCGCCCTCGCCGTAAAAGAGCGGCGTGTGGGTGTTGCCCACCTCCCAGCCGACCTTGGCGAGCATGAAGGGATGGTCCTCGGCGACGTCGACGACCAGGCACTTCGTGGGCAAGAGGCGCACCGCGACGACGGTCTTCTTACCGCCTGCTCCGGCGCCTGCGACCGCGGCGCGGCCGTCTGCGCCGCAGCCGCCCTCGCCCTCCACGACCCCGAGCACGTCGCCATCGGAGAGCCCGCGCGAGAGCACCCAGTCGCCCAAGCGGATGCCGACCTCGCGGCCCTGCTCGCTCGTCTTTCTGTGCAGCTTCTTGAACGCCTCGTGCCAGTCGATGTCGACGTGGTCGACATCGAAATCCCCCAGGCCAGCGGCGAACCCGTGGTCGCCCAGGTTGCCCAAAACCTCGCAACAGAGCATCGGCGTCCTCCTAAAACAGGTTATAGAGCTGCGTGAGCGGCAGCTTCCGGGCGGGCTCGCAGGTGGCGATCTCTCCGTCGACCGTCACCTTGTAGGTCTCGGGGTCGACCTCGATCGAGGGCGTGGCGTTGTTCAGGCGCATGTCCTTCTTGCCGATGTTGCGGCAGTTGTGGACCGCGACGCAGCGCTTCTGGAGCCCCAGCCGCTTGGGGACCTCGAGGTCGAGGGCGGCCTGGCTCACGAAGGTGAGGCAGCTCGTGGCGCGCGCGAGGCCGTCGGCGGCGAACATGTGGCGGTAGGTGACCGGCTCGGTCGTGGGGATCGAGGCGTTGGCGTCGCCCATCTTTGACGCGACGATCATGCCGCCCTTGACGATGATGTCCGGGCGGCTCCCGAAGAAGGCCGGGTTCCACAGCACGAGGTCGGCGAACTTGCCCACCTCGACGGAGCCCACGTAGTCCGAGATGCCGTGCGCGACAGCCGGGTTGATCGTGTACTTGGCCACGTAGCGGCGCGCGCGGAAGTTATCGTTGCCGTGTCCCTCGTCCTCGGGCAGGGGCCCGCGCTGGTCGCGCATCTTTGACGCGGTCTGCCAGGTGCGGATGGATGGCGAGGACCTCGGCGTCGCGGACGGAGGTCTCCGAGATCGCCATCGTGCCCGAGAGCGAGTGGAGGATGCCGACCTTGATCGTGTCGCCGAAGACGCCGTCCGCGCCGTCGGCGGAGGACGCGGCGGAGACGGGCTCGGCGCCCTGCGCGCCCGCGGCGACGGTCGCGACGGCGCTGCCGCTGCAGCCGGCAAGGGCGGAGGCTGTGGACGCGGAGGCAGCGAGGCCCATGAGCCCCACGAACGAGCGCCGGCTCAGATTTGCCTGAAGATTCGTCATCCAGACCTTCCTTTCGTCGTTGTTCGGTGCGGTCGCTTGCGGTTATACGCGAGGGCGGCGAGCGGTCTGGATTCGGCGGTGAACGGCGAAACACGATAGTTGCGCTAGGCAACATTCGTCACATCAGCGCAGGTAAACCGATATACGCGAGAAATCCCCGCGTAACGCGTAACCTCCCCGTAACCCACCAACGCTGGGTGGGGGCGATATAGCTGCGAAAACACAACGCAGCACGTGTGGGGATATTAAATTGGGCCTCTGAGCTGTTGTAAAATTTGTTTTTTGCATGACAAGAAGCGCGACCGAGGAGGACCCGTGCTCAAATTCGAGCAATACGCTCGCCCCGCAAGCACAAAGGAGGCCTACGACCTCCTGCAGGAGAACCGGCTCGCCACCGTCATCGGCGGCATGATGTGGCTTCGCCTCTCGGACCGGACGATCCCCATCGGCATCGACCTCTCGGGCTGCGGCCTAGACCGGATCGAGGAGACCGACGACGCCTTCGTCATCGGCGCGATGGTCACGCTCGGCCAGCTCGAGAACCACGAGGCCTTCGCCCGCATGACGCGCAACGTCTTTACCGACGGCGTGCACGACATCATCGGCACCCAATTCCGCAACCTCGCCACCGTGGGCGGCTCGGCCTACGCGCGCATGGGCTTCTCGGACATCGTCACGGCGCTGCTGCCCCTGGACACCTGGGTGGAGTTCACCGGTGCCGGCACCATGCGCTTCGCCGACTTCGTCAACGGCGGCGCGGCGCGCGACGTCCTCGAGCGCATCGTCGTCCGCAAGCACGACTACCGCGCGAGCTTCCAGTGCGTGCGCAACTCCGCAACGGACTTCTCGACCCTCAACGTGTGTGCCGCGCTGTGGGACGACGAGTGGCACCTCGCCGTCGGCGCCCGGCCAAAGAAGGCCAAGTTCCTCGAGGGCGACGAGCTCGCCCTCCCCCGCGACTTCACGCCCGACGAGCTCGCCGCCGCGTGCGAGCGCGCCCGCTACCTCAACTACGGCACCGACCGCCGCGCGAGCGCCGACTACCGCGCCGAGCTCGCAGAGGTGCTCAGCCGCCGCGCGATCCTTACCGCCGCCAATCAGCTCGACGTCGAGACCGAGCTCCGCCTGGCCGCCGAGGCCGCCAAGCCCAAGGGGGTCATCCAGTAATGAAGCTCACCTTCACCCTCAACGGCCGCGAGGTCACCGAGGACGCCGCGCCCGACCAGACCCTCTTCGCGTGGCTGCGCGCCCACCACATCAAGTCCGTCAAGTGCGGCTGCGAGACGAGCAACTGCGGCCTGTGCACCGTGTGGCTCGACGACGAGCCCGTGCTTTCGTGCTCCGTCCTCATGGCCCGCGTGGACGGCCATGCCGTGACCACGCTCGAGGGCGTCGGCCCCGCGCGCGAGGAGTTCGCCCGCTGCATGGCCGAGGAGGGCGCCGAGCAGTGCGGATTCTGCTCCCCCGGCCTCGAGATGGACGTCCTCGCCCTCGACCGCAAGCACCCCGACGCCGACGACGAGACCATCCGCCGCTTCCTCTCGGGCAACCTCTGCCGCTGCTCGGGCTATGCGAGCCAGATGCGCGCCATCCGCCGCTTCCTCGGCCGCCACAAGAACCCCGGCGGCAGGCTCTCCGAGCGCTCCGAGGCCGCCGTCGCCATGGAGAAGCAGGTCAAGGCCGCCGGCAAGGGCGTCACCTCCTCAGACCGCGGCAGCTCGCTTTCCCGTCCCGTCGTAAAGAAGGACGCCTACGCGCTTCTTGCCGGCAAGCCTGCCTACGCCGACGACCTAGCGCCCGACGACGCGCTCATCGTCAAGCTCGTGCGCAGCGGCCAGGCCCACGCCCGCGTGACCAAGATCGACACCTCCCGCGCGCTCGCGGTCCCCGGCGTCGTCGCCGTCTACACCCCCGAGGACGCCCCGCGCAACAGCTTCACGCTCGCCGGCCAGTCCTACCTCGAGTGCTCCCCCTACGACACCAGGATCCTCGACGACGTCGTCCGCTACGTCGGCGACGAGGTCGCCATGGTCGTAGCAGAGACCGAGGAGGCCGTCGCCAAGGCTGCCAAGCTCGTCAAGGTCACCTACGAGAAGCTCCCCGCCATCCTCGACATGGAGCAGGCGCTCGACAACCCGACCGTCATCCACGACGAGAAGGACTGGGCCTACGGCGCCGACCGCACGGGCGACCCCAAGCGCAACCTCGTCGCCCACGACGTGCACGAGCACGGCGACGTGGACGCCGAGCTCGCCGCCGCGGACATCGTCATCGACCGCGAGTACCACACCCAGGCCGCCGAGCAGGCCATGAT
Source organism: Coriobacteriia bacterium (assembly GCA_003150175.1). Lineage (GTDB taxonomy): Bacteria > Actinomycetota > Coriobacteriia > Coriobacteriales > Atopobiaceae > Paratractidigestivibacter. The sequence continues at coordinate 25 of QAKZ01000007.1, read as the reverse complement.
GGAGACCATGCGCTCCTACGCCTAC
>QAKZ01000041.1 GCA_003150175.1 Coriobacteriia bacterium | reverse complement strand
GCTCCGGGCGCGTCGGCCTGGCCGGGTGCGACAGCGCGTAGTAGTAGCTGGACCGAGCCGGGCCGGCGCACTCCGACAGGCGCCCCAGCTCGCACCCCTCCGCGCGCAGGGCGCTCACGGCCTCGGCCCTCGCCCTGGTCAGAGCCCGTCCCTCTCGACCAGGGCGCGCAATTTCTTTAGGTAGGCCACCTCGGTCTCGAGCCTTCGGCAGCGCTCCTCGAGCTCCTGCTCGCGGGTGCGCCCGCGCGGCCTGGACTTCGAGCCCTTGGGCTTGGGCCTGAGCGCCTCGGCGCCGCCCTCGCGGTAGAGCCTGCACCATCGGTCGAACGGCGCAAGCGACATGACCCCGAACTCGCGCATGGCGTCCTGCTTGCTCGCGCCGCCGTCGACCACGGCCGAGGCGGCGGCGACCTTCTGCTCGTATGTGTACCTGGCCTGCTTGCCGCCCATGGTCAGCAGCGCCTCGCTTCCGAACGACCGGTATACGTAGAGCCATTGTCTCACGGTGTCGCGCGGGACCGACAGCGCCTTCGCCGCCGACTTGAAGCCGCGGCCTCGCTCGGAGAGCCCGATCGCCGCCTTCCCGGCCTCGATGTCGTGCTTCACCCTCAAGTCGACACGCATAAAAAGCCTCCCATTTCTCGTGTCCAAGAAATGGGGGGCAGTTCAGGCGAAGCCCAGAGGTGGCATTTGTTTAGCAAGAGGGACGCGCGCTCGCTCAGAGGTCAGGGTTTCTTAGCAGTCGCCTACTCCAGCGTGATGCTCAGGAGCTGCGGCTCACCGCCGTTATTGTCGAGTATGCGCCGCTCTACATGAACGCTCCCGACCGAATCGGGGTCGATCAGCTGCGTCGAGACCCAGGTAACGCCTTCGTCGCTTCCCAGACCGAAGTAATTGTTCGCCACGCCGTCGTCTTTAATGACCTGCTCCGTGCCGTCCTTAAGCACGAGGCTGACTTTCCGAATGCTATCGCTCATCACGGGATCAGCCGAGATCTGCACCGAAAACGGACTCACCTTCGCCTCAACGCCGTCGGAGGAGGTAAAGGTTTTCGAGGCGACGCGTTTGCTAGGGTTGAACCGCCAAGTCTGCGCCGTGCATTGCTCAGCGCTATCGCCTTCGCCCTCATGCCAGTTGAGCACCCAAGTCAGCCCTTTTTCCAGGTCGGCTTCGCCACCAAATCCCGCAAAGTACATCGTTCCATGGATCTCGGTTTTGGTCGAAGATTCCTTTTCGATCATCTCCCGGGTGTCCGCGAATGACCAAGCGGCCTCGTCGTCCCCGTCACCAAAGCGAAGGGCGATGAGGTCGAGGGTTTGCTCGCCCTCGGCACCTGAAAGCACAAGCTCGCCCACTTCTGCAGCGGGCTCAAAGAGCGCCACGCCGTTCGGGTTCGAAAGCGTGAAGGTCACGGATCCGCAGCCGTTCTCGTCAACCGCAATATCGCCGAGCTCCAGCGTATAGCCGTTTCCCTCAACGGAAAGCCCGACATGCTCCACCGCTTCCGAGAGCTCAACCGGAGCCGTTCCGTCGCCGAAGTCGCGTTTGTACGAAATCGTGGAGCCGTCATCGCCCAAGAAGGACCAGGTCTGCGTCCTCCCTTGCCCGTGGTTCCCCCATGCTTGCGCAAAGAAATCGGAATTAACCACCGCGTAGGCGACTCCACCGGTGGCCAGAACAGCCGCGACGCAGCCAGCTACAACCGCAGTGAGGGGCTTGGCCGCACCACGACGACGGGGCTTCTTTCCTCTAGACGCGCGGGAAAGCGCACGGTCCGCGAGCTCGTCGTCGGCATGCATCGCGTCAAAAGCAGCTTTAAGCTGGTCGTTATTCATAATCCTCTCCCTCCAGGAGTTTCCTCAGCTTCGCACGCCCACGAGCAAGCCTCGTTCGAATCGTCGCCGCCGGGACATGCAGGTAATCGGCTATCTGCTGGGTGGGCAACTCAAGGTAGTAAAAGAGCACGATAGGCACGCGGTACTTCTCGGGAAGCCGCATGACCTCGACAAGAAGGTTTCTAGACTCGGCATTAGGCACCTGCAGTGAATCGACGTATGAGGCAATATCCTCCACGCGTCGCCACGGCCGGCGAAACAGCGACTTACATTCATTGATGGTCACTCGGATGAGCCAGTTTTTAAGGTGCCCATCCCCATCGAAAGGCTCATCTCGCCTGAGAAGCTTTACAAAAACGTCCTGTGCCACATCGTCCGCGTCGGCGGCGTCGCGCAGGTAGGTGTACGCCACGCGAAACACCAGGTCGCGGTTCGCGGCGACCGCTTTTCGAAATTCCGGCTCGAGCACGATCCCTCCTTTCTTCTTTGTCGTATGCACGTTGTTTGGGGCCCTCGCACTAGATACGCGCTGAAGGACGGATTTGTTTCAGGCGGGCAGCAATTCGTACAAAGTAGCGCTAACTCCCATACAGCGGACGCATCCAGGCGTTTTTTGGCCCAGATGCGTCCGCCGCATGGGAGTTAGTTGATTTGGTAAGAAGGGCAAGAAAGGCGGCGAGCAGCCAGCCCTAGAAGTCGAGGCGCACGGGAATGCCCTGGCTGGCCATGTACTCCTTGACCTGGCGGATCGAGTAGGTGCCGAAGTGGAAGACGCTCGCCGCGAGCACGGCGTCGGCCTCGCCCTCGATGATGCCCTCGGCAAAGTGCTCGAGCGTGCCCACGCCGCCCGACGCGATCACAGGGATGGGCACCGCGCGGGCGACCGCGCGGGTCAGCGGGATGTCGAAGCCGTCCTTGGTGCCGTCGCGGTCCATGCTGGTGAGCAGGATCTCGCCGGCGCCGCGGCGGGCGGCCTCCTCGGCCCAGGTCACGGCGTCGATGTCCGTCGGGATGCGCCCGCCCGCGAGGTAGACCTCCCATTTATCGGTGTTGCCGACCTGTTTGGCGTCGATGGCGACGACGACCGCCTGGCTCCCGAAGGCGTCGGCGCAGGCGGTGATGATGCCCGGCTCCTTGACGGCGGCCGAGTTGATCGAGACCTTGTCGGCCCCGGCGGCGATCATAGTGCGGCAGCCCGCGACGTCGCGAAAGCCGCCGCCCACGGTATACGGGATGCGAAGGCGCTCTGCGGCGTGGCTTGCGAGCTCGATGGTGGTACGGCGGTCGTCAGAGGTCGCCGTAATGTCGAGGAACACGACCTCGTCGGCGCCCTCCCGGTCGTACTTGCTCGCGAGCTCGACGGGGTCGCCGGCGTCGCGCAGATCGACGAAGTTGACGCCCTTGACCACACGGCCGTCCTTGACGTCGAGGCAGGGGATCACTCGTTTGGTCAACATGGCAAGAAATCCTTTCTGTTCGCGGCGCGCTCGGGCCCCGTGCGTTGCTCTCCGGGCTCCGCGCTCGCTCCGCTCGCTCACTGCGTGAGTCGCCCGGAGAGCAACGCACGGGGCCCGGCGAGGGGCAATGGAAGTCCGCCTGTCCAAAACGCGGGCCTGGCCGGACGCATGGAACAGGCCGCGGGACGAAGATGCTGATAGGCCTAAGAAGCGGCGGCGAGCGCTTCTTCCAGGGTGAAGTTGCCCTCGTAGAGGGCGCGGCCGGTGATGGCGCCCTCGATCACATCGGGCCCGGCGGCCGCAAGGGCGCGCAGGTCGTCGAGCGAGGTGACGCCGCCGCTCGCGACCACGGGCGCGCCGAAGAGCCCGGCCACGCGGCGGTAGGCGTCGACGTCGATGCCCGTCTGCATACCGTCGCGGTTGATGTCGGTGAACACAAGGTGCCCGTAACCGAGGCCCGCGAGGCGTGGCAAGAGCTCGTCGACCGTGAGGCCCGCGCCCTCGCGCCAGCCGTTGACCTTGACGACGCCGTCCTTCGCGGCGACGTCGGCCACGACTCGGTCGCCGTACTCGGCGGCTGCCCGCTCGGCGAAGGCCGGGTCGCGCACGAGCGCCGTGCCGATGGCGATGCGCCGCACGCCGAGGTCCGCCAGGCGCTCGACCGCCTCGATGGAGCGCACGCCCCCGCCGCAATCGACCTTGATGCCCGGGACCTCGCAGATCGCGCGGATCGCGGCCGCGTTGGCCGCGCGGGCGTCCTCGTCCTCCTCGAACGTCGCGGAGAGGTCGACCACGTGGATCCACTCGGCGCCTCGCGCGGTGAAGTCGCGCGCCACGGCGGCGGGGTCGTCGGAGTAGACGTCCATCCGCGAGCGGTCCCCGCGCTGCAGGCGCACGACCTTGCCGCCCACCAGGTCGATCGCGGGAAAGAGGATCACCTTGCCCCACCCCTCACGATGTCGACGTAGTTGGTAAGAATCCGAAGGCCCGTGGCCGAGCTCTTCTCGGGGTGGAACTGGACGCCGTAGACGTTGCCCTCCCACACCGAGGAGGCGAAGCTACGCACGTAGTGGGTGCGCGTGGCCACCATGGCATCGTCCACGTCCTCATCGAGCGCGTAGCTGTGCGTGAAGTAAACGTTCGCTCCCTCGGGCACGCCGCGGAAAAGCGGGCAGGCCTGGCCGTGCGGCGTGAGGTGGATCTGGTCCCAGCCCACGTGAGGCACCTTGAGGCGGCCGGAGCGCAGCCGGGTCGCGCTCCCGCGCAAGATGCCGAGGCCGTCGACCCAGCGCTCGGGATCGTTGACGCCGTGGAGCTTGCCGTCGGTGCGCTCGTCTCCCCTATCGAAGAGAAGCTGCAGGCCCAGGCAGATGCCGAGGAACGGCACGCCGCGCCCCACGGCCTCGCGCACCGCGTCGGCCTGGCCGGAGCCGTTCATGTAGTCCATCGCGTCCTCGAAGCTGCCGACGCCCGGCAAAACGATGCCCGACGCACCCGCGATGGCGGCGGGATCGTCCGAGACGCTCGCCTCTCCCCCGACCTCGGCGAGGCCGCGGACGACGGAGAGGAGGTTGCCCTTGTGGTAGTCGACCACGACGATCGGGGCGCCCATCTACAGGCTCCCCTTCGTGGAGGGCACCGAGCCGTCGGAGCGCGGGTCGGGCTCGACGGCCTCGCGCAAGGCGCGCGCCGCGGCCTTGAAGGTTGCCTCGAGGATGTGGTGGGCGTTCTCTCCGCAAACGAGCCGCAGGTGAAGGGTGATGCCGGCATCGCGCGCGAACCCGGCGAAGAACTCGTGGCCGAGCTCGGTGTCGAAGGTGCCGACCTTCTCGGGACCGATGGGCACGTCCCAGAAGAGCTCGCCGCGGCCGGAGCAGTCCACGGCCGCCATGACGAGCGCCTCGTCGAGCGGCACCATCACGGAGCCGAAGCGGCGGATGCCGCGCTTGTCGCCCAGGGCCTCGCGCAGGGCCTGGCCCATGACGATGCCCGTGTCCTCCACGGTGTGGTGGTCGTCGACATAGGTGTCGCCCTTGACGCGCAGCGTCACGTCGATGAGCGAGTGACGGCTGAAGGCGTTGAGCATGTGGTCAAAGAAGCCCACGCCCGTCTCGATGTCCGCGGCGCCGGTGCCGTCGAGGTCGATGGAAAGGCCGATGTCCGTCTCTTTGGTCGCGCGGACTACCTTAGCGGTCCTGGTCATGCTTCCTCCCTTGCTAGGATGGCGAGCGCATCGAGAAGCGCGTCGTTCTCGGGACGCGTGCCGACGGTGATCCTCAGGCAGTTCTCCAGGCCAGGAGCATAGCTGAAGTCCCGGACAAGAATAGAGAACTCGTCGCGCAGGCGCGCGCGGACGCGCGAGGCGGCGGGCAGGCGGACGAGCAGGAAGTTCGCGGCGCTCGGCCACACCTCGACGCCCCCGATGGCGGCGAGCCCCGCGCGCAGGCGCTCGCGCTCGGCCACGATGTCGGCGACCACGGGCGCGAGCTCGCGGCGGCGCGAGACCGCGGCGCAGGCCACGGACTGCGCGAGCACATCCTCCGAGTAGATCTGGCGGATGGCGGCGAGCATGTTCACGACCTCGGGATCGGCCACGAGGTAGCCCACGCGCAGCCCGGCGAGGCCGAAGGCCTTGGAGAGCGTGCGCAGGACCATGAGGCGAGGGTTCTTCCGGACCCATCCGGTAAGGCTTGCGTCCTCCCCGGCGAACTCGATATACGCCTCGTCCACGAGCACGAGGGCGTCCGTCTCGTCGAGCAGGCACCGGACGACGGAGGGGTCCACGAGGTTGCCCGTGGGGTTGTTCGGCGAGGTCAGGATGACGAGCGCGGCGTCGTCGGCCTGCGCCGCCGCCACAAGGGAGTCGGCGTCGATCTCGAAGGTCCGCGGGTCTCGCCAGACGGGGACGACCGGGGTCTCGCACATTCGGGCGAAGTTCGCGTATTCGCTGAAGTCCGGCGGGCAGGTGACGAGCGCATGCCCCGGGCCGCCGAAGGTGAAGAGCAGGTTGAACAGCAGCTCGTCGCCGCCGTTGCCCACCATCACGTTCGCGCGGCGCACGCCATGGCGCTTGGCGAGAAGGTCGCGCAGGTCGTTGGCCATCGGGTCGGGGTAGCGGTTGAGCGGCGTCGTGAGCATGGCGGCGCGCATGGCCTCGGTGACGGGCGCGGGCAGTTCGTGGGTGTTCTCGTTCGCGCTGAGGTTCACGCGGCACGGCGTGAACGCCGGGTCGTAAGGCTGGAAGCCCTGCAGCGCCTCGCGCGCGCGGGAAATGACGAAAAGGGACTGTCCCTTTTCGTCATTTTTGGCGGCCACGCTAGGCCTCCCGCTTCGCGTAGCCGGGCAGGTACGGGACGCCGGGGGCGGCGAGGTCGGAGGGCCAAGCCACACGGTGGGCGCCCTCGCAGGCGGCGTCGGCGTCGTCGTAGCCGGCAAGGCCCTGCTCGGCGAGGCGGCGCCTCATGCCGACCGAGAGCGCGTGGGCCCACAGGCCCTCCGCCTGTGCCATGGCCTGGGTTGCCGGCGCGTCGGCGAGCATGCCCTCGGGCGTGTAGCAGATCACGCTCGAGCGCTTCTGGAAGTCGTAGACACCGAGCGGGTTGGAGAAGCGCGCGGTGCCGCCGGTGGGCAGCGTGTGGTTCGGGCCCGCGACGTAGTCGCCCAAAGGCTCGGAACTCCAAGCCCCGACGAAGATGGCGCCGGCGTTCTTGACCTTGCCCAGAAGCCCCATCGCGTCGGCACAGTGGAGCTCAAGGTGCTCGGGAGCCACGACATTCACCGCGTCGACGGCGGCGTCGAGGTCGTCGGCCACGACGATGACGCCGCGGTTGTCGAGCGAGGCGCGGGTGATGTCCTCGCGCGGGGACTGCGAGACGAGCTTCTCGGCGGAGGCGAGGACGCGCGCGGGAAGGTCGGCGTCGCAGGTCACGAGGTAGCAGCTGGCCAGCGGGTCGTGCTCGGCCTGCGCCATGAGGTCGGCCGCCACGACCACGGGGTCGGCCGTCGCGTCGGCGAGCACGCAGACCTCGGAGGGGCCGGCCACCATGTCGATGCCCACATCGCCCGAGACGTAGCGCTTGGCGGCCGCGACGAAGGCGTTGCCGGGGCCGACGATCTTGTCGCAGGCGGGAATGGACTCGGTGCCGTACGCCACGGCGCCGATGGCCTGGGCGCCACCCACGGCGTAGACCTCGTCCACGCCGGCGAGCTTGGCCGCGGCGAGCGTGTAGGCGGAAAGCGAGCCGTCCTTCTGCGGTGGGGTCACCATGACCACGCGCGGCACGCCCGCGACCTTGGCGGGGATCGTGTCCATGAGAACGGTCGAGGGGTACTGCGCGCGGCCGCCCGGCACATAGACGGCGGCGGAGGCGACCGGGGTGACTTTCACGCCGAGGAGCGTGCCATCGGGGCGCGTGGTGAACCAGCTCTCCTCGCGCTCCTTCTGGTGGAAGTCGCGGATCTGGTCGCGGGCGCGGGTGAGCGAGCGCAGGAACTCGGGGTCGACCATGCCGGGCGCGGCGTCGATGAGCTCCTGCGGCACGCGAAAGCTCGCCGGGCAGGCGCCGTCGAACTTGTTGCAATACTCGCGGACAGCCTCGTCGCCGCGGCTGCGGACGTCGTCCACGATGGCCTCGGCGGAGGCCATGATGTCTGCGGGCAGGGCGCCCGATCGGTTGAGGTCGGCCTGCGTCAGCGCGCGGCCGCCAGAAAGAATGACTTCCCTCATCGTCTATGCCTCCTCGTCGGCGACCTTGGCGAGACGTGCCGCCAGGTCGCGGATTCTCTTGTCGCAGCGGTACGCCGCGGGCCCCGCAAAGAAGCGCGCTGTGCACTCCATGACGTCGTCGACGACCACGAGGTCGTTCTCGCGCAGGGTGGTGCCGGTGGCCGTGATGTCCACGATGCGGTCGGCCATGCCCACGATCGGGCCGAGCTCGATGTTGCCGTGGAGCGTGAGGATGTCCACCTGGCGGCCGATGCGGTCGTAGTACTGCTGGGTGATGCGCGGGTACTTGGTGGCCACGCGCTCGGTGCCGCGCCACTCGTAGTTGCGGTCGGCCTGGCCCGCGTTGGCGGCGGGCTCGGCGACGACGAAGCGGCAGCCGCCGTAGCGCAGGTCAACGAGCTGGAGCAGGTCGAGGTCGGCCTCCACCAGCGAGTCCTTGCCGCAGATGCCGCAGTCGGCGCCGCCCGCCCCCACGAAGGCCGGGGCGTCCTGCGCGCGCACGATGATGTACTCGACGTCATCGGCGCGCACGATCAGCTTGCGACCGGGGTCGGCGAGCTCCTCGGTGGGCAGGCCCGCGGCGGCGAGCACGCGCAGCGAGTCCTTGAACAGCGAACCCTTGGGCACGGCGATGCGCAGCGGGCGCGACGCCACGCGCACGCCGGGGGTGACGACGCCCGACTCGCCTTGCTCGCCCAGGACCTCCTGCAGGCGCTCGAGCGAGAGCGCGAAGCCGCAGGCGGCGAGGCCCGGGCGCCCGAGGTTGGCGAGCACCGCGTCGTAGCGGCCGCCGGAGGCGAGGCTCGCGGCGATGCCCTCGGCGTAGCCCTTGAAGATGATGCCCGTGTAATAGTCGAAGCTGTTGATGATGCTGAAGTCGAAGCTCGCCCGTCCCTCGGCAAAGAGGCCCGCGAGCGCGCCCACGAGCGCCTTGAGCTCGGCGGTGCCGCGCTCCGCGGGCGGGACGTCGGCCTCGGCGAGCAGGGCGTCGATCGCGTCGATGACCTCGACGCCGCCGTGCATGCGCGGCACGGCGTGAAGGGCGCGCGCCGCCGACGGCTTGAGCTCGGGCGTCGCGTCCACGAGCTCATCGAGGCTCACGAGGTCGGAGTCGTGCACGAGCGCGAGCACCTGCGCGGAGAACTCGACAGACGGGCTGCAATTGGAAAGAAGCCCGGTCAGCGGCGTCACGGAGCCGAAGACGAGGCGCCACGCGGGGACCTCGAGGGTCTCCATGACCTCTGCGAGCAGGCTCACGACCTCGACCTCGGAGGCGGCGCCGTCGGTACCCACGAGCTCGATGCCGAGCTGGGTGAACTGGCGCGGCTGGCCGCGCAGCGACTGCTGCTCGCGCACGACCGGCGCATTGTAGCGGAAGCGGGCGGGAAGCTCCTCGTCGCGGATGTGCCCCGCGACCAGGCGCGCGACGGGCAGCGTGAGGTCGGGGCGGAGCATGAGGAGGTTGCCGTCGGCGTCGAAGAGCTGGAACGGGGTGTTCTTGATCCTGCCGCCGCGCTCGAGCGAGGCGCGGTCCTCGAGCAGGGGCGTCTCGACGGGCAGGTAGCCATGGTCGGCGAAGCAGTCCCTCACGGTCGCGCAGATGCGCTCACGGGCGAGCGCCTCCTTGGGAAGAATATCGCGGAAGCCTCTGGCGGTGCCTGCAATCACGTTCGTTTCCCTTCTGCGCCGGGGCCGCCGCGCCTGGCGGCGCCCCCGATTTGACGGTGGAGCCACTTTAGCACACTAAAGTGCCGCAGCTCCGCAGCGAGAAAACGCGAAGCACGCTCGTAACGTTCGCCTGCGTGGCGGTTGGACGGACCGCGGCGCCCGTCGCGCGGCGCGCTCAGCGCGCAATGTCGACGAACTCGGCGCCGAGGAGCTCGGCGAGCGCAAGCGGGTTGACGTCAAGCGAGAGCCCGCGCCGGCCGCCGGAGATCCCGATGGTGTCGAAGAGCTGCGCGGTCTCGTCGAAGAGCGTGGGGAACGGCTTCTTGAGCCCGATGGGCGAGCAGCCGCCCCGGACGTAGCCGGTCACCGACTCGAGATCCTTGATCGCTATGAGCGAGAGGGACTTCTCGCCCGCCGCGGCAGCGGCGCGCTTGAGGTCGAGCTCGCTCGCCACGGGGATGCAGCAGACCACGTGGTCGCCCGAGGGGGCAACGCACACGAGCGTCTTGAACGCGGCGTCCGGGTCCTCTCCGAGCTGCTCGGCGATGCGCACGCCCACCCCGCGCGAGATGTCGTCCTCCTCGACCTCGTGGGCCACGTAGGAGATGCCCGCCCGGTCGAGCTCGCGCATCGCGTTCGATTTCTGAAGCTTGTCCTTCTTTGCCATACCGTAGTGACCTAAGCGACGGTTTCGTACTTAAAGCTCTTTACATACATTTCTTGCGGGGCGACATCGATATCGCCGTCGTTCCAAGTAACAACTCCGCGGTCAATCTTAAATGCATCGAATACCGACCTGTTCGCCAGGGACTCAAACGCCGGGAGCTTTGTCAGGTAGGCAGCATCAAAAAGCCTGGTCTCCCCCGTCGAGAAAGTCACGAGCATCGAGAGGTCGTTGACGACCTTAGCATCAATGACCTTGACCCCCGAAACGGGCTCCCCTGCGTACGCGATGCCATCCTTAATGAACATACCTGCTCCTATGAAAGCGGATCGATTCTAGAGAAGGACTTACCCGCAACCGCATTGTTCCATGCAGCATAGGCCTCATCCTCGTGAAGCACCAGCCACGCTTGCACAAGCTTCATTTGTTTAACGGGTAAAGAACCCGTCAAAAGCTCCCCGTCAATCCCGACAGAAGCCTCGTACTCACTTTAATAGACATGGACATGCGGCTTGTGGTGCTGCTCGCTATCCAAGTAAATCGTCTTGATGATCAACCCGTAAAAGCGACTCAACTCGGGCATCATAGCCTCCTAATCTGCGGCGGCGCGGGCGCGGTCACGCTCGAGGATGGGACCGAGGAACTTGCCGGTGTAGCTCTGCTCGCACTCGGCGACCTTCTCGGGCGTGCCGTAGACGACCACGGTACCGCCGCCGTCGCCGCCCTCGGGGCCCATGTCGAGGATGCGGTCGGCCATCTTTATGACGTCGAGGTTGTGCTCGATGACGAGCACCGTGTTGCCGGCGTCCACGAGGCGCTCGAGCACCTCGATGAGCTGGCGCACGTCCTCGAAGTGCAGGCCGGTCGTGGGCTCGTCCAAGATGTAAAAGGTCTTGCCCGTCTGCTGACGGTGCAGCTCCTTGGCGAGCTTGACGCGCTGGGCCTCGCCGCCGGAAAGCGTGGTCGCCGGCTGGCCCAGGTGGATGTAGCCCAGGCCCACGTCGTGCAGGGTCTGGAGCTTCTTCTTTATCTTCGGGATGTTCGTGAAGAAGGTCAGCGCCTCGGTCACGGTCATGTCCAGCACATCGCTGATGGTCTTGCCGTGGTAGGTGACCTCGAGGGTCTCGCGGTTGTAGCGCTTGCCATGGCAGACCTCGCAGGGCACGTAGACGTCGGGTAAGAAGTTCATCTCGATCTTTATCTGGCCATCGCCCTTGCACGCCTCGCAGCGGCCGCCGGGCACGTTGAACGAGAAGCGCCCCGGCCCGTAGCCGCGCATGCGGCTCTCGGGCGTGCTCGCATAGAGCGCGCGCAGGTCGTCCCACAGGCCGATGTAGGTCGCGGGGTTGGAGCGCGGGGTGCGGCCGATGGGGCTCTGGTCGATGTCGATGACTTTGTCGATGAGCTCGATGCCCTCGAGCTTCTTGTACGGGCCGACGGGGCGCTTGGAGCGGTGCACGGCGTTGGTGAGCGCCGGTGCCAGCGTGTCCGTGACGAGCGACGACTTGCCGGAGCCCGAGACGCCCGTGACCACGGTGAGCGTGCCGAGCTCAACCTTGGCGCTCACGTTCTTGAGGTTGTTCGCGCAGGCGCCCGTGATCTTTATGGCGCCGCGGCGGGGGTTGCGGCGCTTGGCCGGCAGCGCGATCTGCTTGCGGCCGGTGAGGTAGGCTCCGGTGATGGAGTCGGGCGAGGCCGCGATCTGCTCGGGCGTGCCCGCGGCGACGACGTGCCCGCCGAGCTCGCCGGCACCGGGGCCCATGTCGATGACGTAGTCGGCGGCGCGGATGGTGTCCTCGTCGTGCTCGACCACGATCACGGTGTTGCCCTGGTCTCGCAGGCGCTTGAGGGTGTCGATCAGGCGATCGTTGTCGCGCTGGTGCAGGCCGATGGAGGGCTCGTCGAGGATGTAGAGCACGCCCATGAGGCCCGCGCCGATCTGGGTGGCCAGGCGGATGCGCTGCGCCTCGCCGCCGGAGAGCGTCGCCGCCGCGCGCGAGAGCGTGAGGTAGTCGAGGCCGACGTTGACGAGGAAGCGCAGGCGCGCCACGACCTCCTTGACCACGGGGCCGGCGATGAAGCGCTGCCGGTCGTCGAGCTCGAGCGACTCGAAGAACGCGAGCGAGTCCTTGCACGAGAGGTCGCAGACCTCGTTGATCGACTTGCCGCCCACCGTCACGGCCAGGATCTCGGGCTTCAGGCGCGCGCCGTGGCATGTGTCGCACGGGACCTCGCGGATGTACTTCTCGAGGTGGGTGCGCATGGTCTCGGACGTGGTCTCCTGGTACTTGTCGAAGAGCACCTTGCGCACGCCCGGGAAGGTGGTGAACCAGCTCGTGTCGCGCCCATCGCGCGTGTGGTACTCGACCTTGATCTTCTTGTCCCCCAGGCCGCCGAGCAGGGTCTCGCGGGCTTTCTTCGGCAGATCGCGCCAAGGGGTCTGGTCGGACACGCCGATGTGCTTGCACGCCGCGGAGAGGATCTGCGGCCAGTAGTTCGAGTTGCCGAAGAGGCTGCCGAAGACGCCGCCCGCAACGGACAGGGACGGGTCCTCGATCAGAGCCGCGGCGTCCACGATCTTGCGGAAGCCCAGGCCGTCGCAGTCGGGGCAGGCGCCGTACGGAGCGTTGAACGAGAAGTCGCGCGGCTGCAGGTCGTCCATGGAGTGGCCGTGCTCCGGGCAGGCGAGCGCGAGCGAGTACTGGAGCAGCTCGCCCGGCATGCGCTCCGGGTCGTCACGGTCGGGAAGAAGCCAGAACCACACCTTGCCCTGCGCGAGCTTGGTGGCCTGTTCCACGCCCTCGGCGATGCGCCCGAGCGAGTTCTCGCGCACCACGATGCGGTCGACGACGACCTCGATGGTGTGCTTGATGTTCTTCTCGAGCTTGATGTCCTCGTCGAGCTCGCGGACCTCGCCGTCCACGCGGACGCGGCTGAAGCCCTCGCGCTTGAGGTCCTCGAAGAGCTTCGCGTACTCGCCCTTGCGCCCGAAGACCACCGGCGCGAGCACGAGGGCGCGTCGGCCCTGCGCGTGCGCGAGGACCTTGTCCGCCACCTGGTCGGTGGTCTGGCGCTCGATCACGCGGCCGCACTCGGGGCAGTGCGGGGTGCCCACGCGCGCATAGAGCAGGCGCAGGTAATCGTAGATCTCGGTCACGGTGCCCACGGTGGAGCGGGGGTTGCGGGACGTGGTCTTCTGGTCAATGGAGACGGCGGGGCTGAGGCCGTCGATGGAGTCGAGGTCGGGCTTGTCCATCTGGCCCAGAAACTGGCGCGCATAGCTGGAAAGGGACTCGACGTAGCGGCGCTGGCCCTCGGCGTAGATGGTGTCGAAGGCAAGGCTCGACTTGCCCGAGCCGGAAAGCCCCGTGATGACGACGAGCTTGTCGCGCGGGATGTCGATGTCGACGTTCTGTAGGTTGTGCTCGCGAGCTCCGCGGATGACGATGGATTCCTGGGCCATGATGCTCCCCCGAACGATGCTATATGGCGATGGATTATAGCACGCCTGTTCGTAATTTACCCGAGCGCCTCGACGAGCTTGGCCGCGGCCAGGATGCCGTCGGTCGCCGCGGACATGATGCCGCCGGCATAGCCCGCACCCTCGCCCACCGGCCACAGGCCGCGGGTGCTCACGCTCTGTCCGTCCTCGCCGCGGGTCACGCGGACCGGCGAGCTCGAGCGGGTCTCGACCCCGGTGAGCACGGCGTCGTCGGCATCGAAGCCGCGCAGGTGACGGCCCATGCGGGGAATCGCCGCGCGCAGGGTCTCGACGATGTAGGGTGGCAGGCAGCCGTCGATGCTGCCCCACGCGACGCCGCGCGGGTAGGTCGGAGCGACGCCGCCGGCGCCGCTCGACGCCTGGCTGCGCAGGAAGTCCCCCACGAGCTGGGCCGGGGCCACGTATGCGCCGCCTCCCGCCGCGAAGGCCGCGCGCTCGCACTCGCGCTGCAGCGCCACGCCCGCGAGCACGTCGTCGCCCGGCAAATCATCGGGAAAGACGTTCGCGAGCAGGCCCGAGTTCGCGTTAGCGCCCGCGCGGTCCGAGAGGCTCATGCCATTGGTGACCACGCCGCCGGGCTCGGACGCCGCCGAGACCACGTAGCCGCCGGGGCACATGCAGAAGCTGAACGCGGAGCGGCCGCTCGGCAGGTGCTCGGAGAGCTTGTACGGCGCGGCGCCCAGAGCGGGGCTTCCCGCCGCGGGCCCGTAGAGCGCGCGGTCGATGTCCGCCTGCAGGTGCTCGATGCGCACGCCCATGGCGAAGGTCTTGCGCTCCATGGCGACGCCGCGCTCGCGCAGAAGCTCAAAGACGTCGCGGGCCGAGTGTCCGCAGGCCAGGACCACGGCCGACGTCTCCACGCGCTCCTCGCGCACGGCCCCGTCCGCACCGCGCGACGTCAGCGTGACCGAACGGACCGCGCCGCCCGCGACCTCGAGGTCGCTCATGCGGCAACGGGTGCGCACCTCCCCGCCGGCGTCCTCGATCCGGCGCAGGATGCTCGTGACGACGCCGGGCAGGACGTCGCTTCCCACATGGGGCTTCGCGTCCCAGAGGATCTGCGGCTGGGCCCCGGCGTCGACGAAGGTCTGGAGGATCAGCCGGTGCGCGGGGCTCTTCGTGCCGGTCTGGAGCTTGCCGTCCGAGAACGTGCCCGCGCCGCCGACGCCGAACTGGATGTTGCTCTCGGGGTCGAGGACACCCGTCGCGTTGTGCTCAGCGACGACGTTGCCGCGCCGGGTCGCGTCATCGCCGCGCTCGACGAGCAGGGGCGCGAGGCCCGCGCGCGCGAGCGAGAGCGCGCAAAAGAGACCCCCGCACCCTGCGCCGACCACGACGACGCGCTGTTCGGGCGCGTTGCGGACGGGCTCGGGGAAGCCAAAGGGGGCCTCGTCCACGAGCTTCACGCCCTTCTCCGCGTGCGCGGCGGCGAGCCTGGCCAGCGCTTCGCGCTCGGCGTCCTCGCCGCCCTTGAGGCGAACGTGGAGGGTGAAGGTGAGAACGATGTCGTTCTTCTTGCGCGCGTCGATGGAGCGCCGGCGGCGCTCGAGGGACGCGAGCTCGCGAGCGGGGGCGCGGAGCTTCTTCGCGACGGCGCGGCGCAGCATGCCGAGCTCGCAGCCGTCGGTGCCGTCGAGTTGCCGAAGCCGGATTCTGATGCCGGAGAGCTCTAGCATTCGTTGCCCCCATCGTTCGTGTGGTCCTTGCCCGGAAGCGCCCCGCGGGCCGCGAGCGCGGCTCGGGCGGCCGCGGCGCCGGCGACCATGCCGCTCTTCCACGCCCAAGCGAGGTTGAACCCCCCGCAGTCGGCGTCGACGTCGAGCGCCTCCCCGCACGCAAAGAAGCCCGGGCGGGTGCGCGACGCGAGCGTCGCTGGATCGAAGTCGGACGTCGGCAGGCCGCCGCGTTTGACCTGCGCTTTATTTGTCTCGGAAAGTCCCTCGACGACGAAGTCGAGCGCACGTGCCCGCTCAAGCGCGCGGCGCCCTCCGCCAAGCGCGCGGGCGATGCGCGGGTCGAGCACACCGTCGGGCACGAGGCGCACGAGCTCGGCCTTAGGAATGCCGCAGGTGAGGTCGAGCCGGACGACGTCGCCTGCGCGCACGCGGCGCGAGAAGTCGAACATCACGATGCCCGAAAGCCCCCACGGGCGGAAGAGCACCTCGCCCGCCTCGGCAAAGACGACCTCGCCGCCGCGCAGAAGCTCGGCTTGCACGCGGGCGCGGCGGCCGTCGAGCTCCGCGAGAGAGACGTCCCCGTCCGCAGGATGCGCGGCGATCGGGCAGAGCACCGGCTCGCCCGCGCCGCCCGTCGCCGCCACCACGGATGCGGCACGGGGGACGGAGCTACCCGCCGCATCCTCAGGAGAAGAAGCGGCGATCGACCCCGCCCCTCTTGCCGCATCGACTTCGCGCCCGCAGGCGAGGACGACGCCGGCGCGGCGACAGCGCTCGAGGAGCACGTTGCGCACGCTCGCGGCCTGCAGCGACGCCGGGTAGAGCCGGCCGCCCTCGCTCGTCCACGCGAGGCCGCAGCCGCGCCAGAAACCCAGCACGTCAGAGAGCCATGCGTCCCCACACACGGCGCGCACGAAGGCCGGGTCGTTGTAGCGCTCGGCGTCCAGGTCCTCGTTCGCGAAGTTGCAGCGGCCGTTGCCCGTGGCGAGGATGGTCCGCCCGCACTCGAGCTCACGCTCGTAGACGACCACGGAGGCCCCCGCCTCGGCGGCGACCGTCGCGGCGACGAGCCCGGCCGCGCCGCCGCCGATGACGGCGACATCGCAGCGCTCGGGGACCTTCACAGCCGCCGCGACCGCGGCGAGGGCTTCTTTGCGCTGGGCGCGGGAGGGCTTCTTTTTCGACGCCGAGGCCACGGAGCTAAAGGCCCTCGTTGCTCAGGAACTCGGTGAACTCCGCCACCTGGACGACGGTCTCGGTCATCTGCGGCAGCGTGCCCTTGGGCAGCGCCTCCTCGAAATCGCCGCGGTCGCACGCCTCGGCGAGCGCCGGGTCGATGCCGAGCTGCCCGAGCTCCACGAGGCCGAATGCCTTCGCGGTCTCCTCGAGGCGGGAGGGGCCGTAGGGGTAGATCTTTTTCCCGCAGTCGGGGCAGGTCACGTAGGCCATGTTCTCCACGAGGCCGAGCACAGGCACGCCCATCATGTTCGCCATGTTCACGGCCTTGCCCACGACCATCTGGACGAGGTCCTGCGGCGAGCTCACGATGACGACGCCCTCGACGGGCAGGCTCTGGAAGACGGTGAGGGCCACGTCGGAGGTTCCCGGGGGCATGTCCACCAGCAGGAAGTCGAGCTCGCCCCACGCGGTCTGGCCCCAGAACTGCTTGATCGCGCCCGCGACCACGGGGCCGCGCCAAAGCACGGGTTCGGTCTCGTGCTCGAGGACGAGGTTCGCGCTCATGATCTTGATGCCGCCACGGGACTCCTGCGGCACGAGCAGGTTGTCCCGCGCGTAGGCGTGGGCCCCGGCGAGGCCGAACATCTTTGGGATGGAGGGGCCGGTCACGTCGGCGTCCAAGATGCCGACCTTGGCGCCGCGGCGGGCGAGCTCGGTGGCGAGGATGCCCGTGACGAGCGACTTGCCCACGCCGCCCTTGCCCGAGACGACGCCGATCACGTGCTTGATGGAGCTGCCCTCGGCGAGGGGCTCCACCTGCGGGCCCGCCTGCTCGGCTGCCTGCTGGCCCTCCTCGTGGCCCTTCTGGCGAGAGGACTCGAACTCCTCGCGGATACGTTGCTTCTCTGCTTCGTCCATGGTTACCTTTCTCGTTCAAAGTGCTGCGACCTTTGATTCTACCCGCTGAGCGCGCGTCGCAAGGCGGATAATGGGCTTCCTTGGGCGCGGGCGGGCGCCAAAAAGCCTGCCGCGCAAAACCCACGGGCGAATCCCGCGGCCCAGAAGACCGATCAACAGAGAGGAGCACCGCCATGCCGAGTGAGCGGGACACGCGTGTCAACGGGCCCGTCGGCGACGCCCGGAGCTTCACGCTCGACTCCGACGGCTTCGCTTGCTCGCTCGTCTGCGAGGAGCCCGAGGTCTGGCGCGTCGAGCTTCGCATGGACCGCACCTTCCTGCCCGACGTGAACGTCCATGTGGTCCGCGACGGCGACGAGGCGCTCATCGTCGACACCGGGACCTGGGACGACTACAACGACACCCGCCTCATGCGCGCGCTCGCGCGGCTCGGCGTGGACCCGGCGCGCGCGACCGTCTTCATCACCCACTCGCACGACGACCACGCGGGGCTCGCCCGCGAGCTCGCCTCCGCCGGCGCGCGCATCCTCATGAGCGAGCAGGCCTTGGCCGACCTCCGGGCCTTCTCCTCCCCCGACTACCTGCGGTTCATGGCGGGCCGGCTCGTCGCGGAGGGGTCCGACCCGGTCGTCGCGGAGAAGCTCGCGCGCACGATCTGGACCCGCCGGGCGGACTTCACGCTCGATGGCTTCGAGGCCGAGGCGGTCCGGCCGCACGACCGCATAGCCTGCGGGCGCTGGGGCTTCGAGGTCCTGCCGACGCCCGGCCACACGCCGGGCCACTGCGCGCTGTGGCTGCCTGAGCGCTCGATGGCGTTCACCGGCGACGCGCTGCTCTTCGCCTGCTCGACCTTCATCTGCTTCTGGCGCGGGGTGCCCGACAGCCTCGGCCTGCAGCTGGGGACCCTCCGCACGCTCTCCGGCCTCGGCATCGAGCGCGCCTTCCTCGGCCACGGCCGCCAAGAAGGGAGCCTCGCCGACCGGGCGGCCGCCAACATCGCCCACCACGAGCGCCGCGGCTCCCGCGCGCTCGAGGCGGTGCGCCGGTCGCCCGGGCGCAGCGGCCGCGAGCTCGTCTGCGACCTCGGTTGGCGCGCCGTGGGCGCAGGCGGCCTCGACGCCGTGGCGCCGCTGACCCGCTGGTTCATCTGCGCCGAGAGCGCGGCGCACCTCGACCACCTCGTTGAGCTGGGCTCCGTTCGCCGAGTCCCGGATGCCGGCGGCGTCGCGCGGTATTATCCCGAGTAATGCAGGGGACGCGGCCCCCAAGCCCCGCCCCGACAAAGAAGCCCGGGGCGGCGCCCCGGCGGACCAAGGAGGCCCCATGCTCTTCTCTTCGCTTTCCGACTACTCCCAGAGCGTCATCCCCGCAGATCGCATGGCCAAGGTGCTGGAGTTCCTCGGCCGCGACGACCTCGCAGACATCGAGTGCGGCCGCCACGACATCGACGGCGACGCGATCTACGCGAACGTGATGGAGTTCGAGACCGTGCCCGCCGCCGAGAAGCCCTTCGAGGCGCATCGTCGCTATGCCGACGTCCACTTCGTCATCAGCGGCGTCGAGCGCCTGGCCACGGCGCCGGTCCGCGAGCTCGAGCCCCTCGGCGAGTTCAACCGCAAGGACGACTTCGGCCTCTACGTCAACGCGCCCCGCGAGGCCTGGGTCGAGCTCCACGAGGGCGACCTCGTGGTCACCCCTCCCTGCGACGCGCACAAGCCGGGCTGCTGCGCCGAGGCGGGCCCCGCCAAGCTCAAGAAGGTCTGCGTCAAGGTCCTCGTCGACTAGCCCCTCCGAAAAGCCGCGGCTCAGGCCTCCGGCTTGCATAGACGGCAAAAAGAAGCCGACGCCCGACCAGGCACCGGCTTCTTTTTTGATCTCGGCAGTTGGGTTGGCAGTTGGGGCGTCCCCCTTGTCCCTGCGCTACTCCAGCCCGAGGTACGCGAGCATGCCCGCGACGGCGACCTTCGCCCCCGCGACGGCGTGGACGACGGTGAGCGGCCCTACGACGACGTCGCCGGCGGCAAAGACTCCGGGCACGGTCGTCTGGCCGTCCTCCCCAACCTCGAGCAGGCCGCGGTCATTCGCGCACAGCCCGTCGGTGGTCAGCACAAGCTTGTTTTTGGGCTGCTGCGACGCGGCGATGATCACGGTGTCGGCGTGGACGTGGTCGAGCTGCTCCTCGTAGCCCGTGACCTTGTCGTCCTCGTCGAAGATCGCCGTGCGGAATACCGGGCCGTTCTCGTCGATGGCGCAGATGGCCTTGCCGTAGGCGATCTCGGCGCCCTCGAGCTCGGCGTACTCGACCTCGTCGGAGCTCGCAGAGACGTGCTTGCTGCGCGCGTAGAGCGTGACCTTGCGCGCGCCGTGGCGCAGCGCCTGGCGGGCGACGTCCATGGCGACGTTGCCCACGCCGATGACGGCAACCTCGTCGCCGATGTGCACCGAGGAAGGGTTGACCAGGTAGTCGATGCCGAACGCGACGTTTCCGCGGGTCTCGCCGGGGATGCCGAGCTTGCGGGCGCGCCAGGTGCCCGTGCCCACGAACACGGCGTCGTAGCCGTCGCGCAGCAGGTCGTCGATGTGCAGCGCGCCGCCGATGGTGGTCGAGGGGCGCACGTGCACGCCGAGATCGCACATGACCTTGCGGTACTTCTGGACGAGCGTCTTCGGCAGGCGGAACTCGGGGATGCCGTACTCGAGGACGCCGCCGATCTGCTCGCGCTGCTCGAACACGGTGACGTCGCAGCCGCGCTGGGCGAGCTTGATGGCGGCCGTGATGCCGGCGGGGCCGGAGCCGATGACGGCGACGGACTTGCCGCAACTCTCCGCCTGCTCGAAGCGGGCGCGCTCGAGGTAGGCCGAGCTGATGAAGCTCTCGATGCTCGAGAAGTGGATCGGCGTGCCCTTGTGGCCCTGGACGCACGCGCCCTCGCACTGATTCGAGTGGTTGCACACGATCGAGCAGACGGCGCTCATGGGGTTGTTCTCGAACAGGAGCGCGCCCGCCTCGTCGAGCTTCCTTTGCTTGAACAGGTCGATGACCTGCGGAATCGGCGTATGGACGGGGCAGCCCTTGAGCTGGCAGAGCGGCCGCTTGCACCCTAGGCAGCGGTTGGCCTCCTCGACGATGTGGATCGCCATTCTTTCTTCCTCTCCTCGCGGTGAAAAAAGACGGGCGCGGCCCCTCGCCGCGCCCGCCGGATCAGACAGGCATCGCTATCGCGCCGGGCGAGCCCGGCGGCATCGGCTCGCGCTAGGCGCGGATCTTGGCCACGACCTCCATGGCGCCGCGGCAGGCCTCGGTGACCTTCGAGAAGTCGCCGTCGGCAAAGAGTGCGGGCTTGACCATCCAGGTGCCGCCGCAGGCGACGATGCACGGCGAGCTCAGGTACTCCTCGACGTTCGCGGTGCTCACGCCGCCGGTCGGCATGAAGCGGTGGCCGACGAACGGGGCGCACAGGGCCTTGATGGTGTTGAGTCCGCCGTACTGCGCGGCCGGGAAGAACTTCGTGACGGTGAGGCCGAGCTTGCGGGCGGCGGTGACCTCGGAGGGGGTCACGGTGCCGGGCAGCGCGGGGACGTTGAGCTCGATGCAGCGCTTGACGACATCGGCGTCGAAGCCCGGGCTCACGATGAAGCCGGCGCCCGCGGCGACGGCCTCGTCGACCTGCTCGACGGTGAGGACGGTGCCGGCGCCCACGTTGATCTCGGGGACCTCGTCGTGCATGGCCTTGATGCACTCGGCGGCGCAGGCGGTGCGGAAGGTGACCTCAGCGGAGGGCATGCCGCCGGCGACGAGCGCGCGGGCCATGGGGACGGCGTCCTCGACCTTGTCCAGGACGACGACGGGGACGACGGCGAGGTCGTGGAGCTTCTGGTAGAAATCCTCGAACATGATGTGTTCCTCTCGGTTTGCCGCCGGCCGCTGGGCCTGCGGGTTTATTTTCAAAGAAGTACGGGGCCGGTTAGGGCCAGCTGCGCGCTAGCGGGAGACGCGGGTGCCGCCGCCGGAGACCGCGACGCCGGCGATCTCGGCCTCGGTCACGAGGTTCGCGTCGCCGCGGACGGTCAGCTTGAGCACAGAGGCCGCGATGGCGTAGTCGATGGCGCGCTGCGGCTCATAGCCGTGGAGCAGCGCGTGGAGCAGGCCGGCGTTGAAGGCGTCGCCGCCGCCCACGCCCTCGAGCACGTGCACGTCATGGGCGCCGCTGAACCAGTGGGCGTCGGTCTCGGCGTCGTAGAGCACGCCCATCCACTGCGAGCGCTCAACGCTCTGGATGTCGCGCACGACGCTGGCGACCTTCTTGCAGCCGTAGGTCGCGCAGATCTGGCGGGCCATCTCGACGTAGGAGTCGCGCTCCTCGATGCCGTTGCTCAGCGAGCCGGAGACGCAAGTGATGCCGAGGCCGGCGGGCGCGTCCTCGTCGTTGGCGATGACGATGTCGACGAGGGACAGGAGCTCGGCCATGACCTGCTGGGACTTGGCCGGCGACCACATCTTGCCGCGGTAGTTGACATCGCAGACGGTGACGATGCCGCGCTCGCGGGCGGCCGCGAGGGCCTGCTTGCAGGCGAGCGCCATCTCGTCGGAGATGGCCGGCGTAACGCCGCTGAAGTAGAAGACGCCGACGCCCCCGAGGATGGAGTCCCAGTCGAGCTCGTCGTGGCTCGCCATGTTGATGGCGGAGTACTTGCGGTCGTAGACGCAGCCGTTGGAGCGCTGCGAGGCGCCGAGCTCGAAGTAATACGTGCCCAGGCGGTCGCCGGAGCGCACGACGCGCGAGGTGTCGACGCCGTAGCCGCGCAGGCCGCGCAGGGCACAGTCACCGATGCGGTTGGCAGGCACGACCGAGACGTAGGCCGCGTTGTCGCCCTGGTACGCGAGCGAAAGAGCGGTATTCGCCTCCGCGCCGCCGTAGCGGGCGTCGAAGGACGTTGCCTGCTCGATGCGCAGGTTGTCGGGCGGGCTGAGGCGGAGCATGATCTCGCCGAAGGTGAGCACGAGCGTGTTCTGGTCCATTCTTCCTCCAACCGGGTAGTCATCTACCTTTGTGTAATCGATTTACGAAATCGATTACGTAACTTCCATTTGTATTGTATACTCCACTGAAGCGGGAATCGCAACGTGATTCTGGATTCGGCGGATAAAAACACGGGGACGGAGGCGGAAATGGCCCGCGTGCGCATCAAGGACATAGCGGAACAGGCGGGCGTGAGCGCCGCCACCGTGTCCCGCTACCTCAACAACACCCCGGGCGCCATGACGGAAGATACCCGCGCGCGCATCGCCGAGGTCGTCGAGCGTACCGGGTACCGGCCGCTCGCCGCGGCGCGGAGCCTGCGCACCGACCGCTCGCAGCTGCTCGGCGTCGTGTTCGCGGACATCGCCAACCCCTACTCCTCCGCGATGCTCGAGGCGCTCTCGCGCGAGGCGGAGGGCGCGGGCTACTCCCTCATGACCGCCATCTCGGGCAACGGCCCCGCCTCCGAGGCGGCAGCCGTCGAGCGCCTGCTCTCCGCCGGGGCGGACGCGCTCGTGGTCAACACCTGCGGCGGCAACGACGAGGCGCTCATCGAGGCGAGCCGCAAGGCCCCGGTCGTCTTGCTGGACCGCGACCTCGACGGCGGCCTCGCGCGCGCCGACCGCAAGCTCGACATCGTGACCTCGAACAACGCCGAGCTCGTCAACGGCCTCGTCGGCGAGCTCGTGGGGTGCGGGTGCAAGAAGATCGTGCTCCTGACGCAGAGCGGCATCGCGAGCTCCATCCGGC
Source organism: Coriobacteriia bacterium (assembly GCA_003150175.1). Taxonomy (GTDB): domain Bacteria; phylum Actinomycetota; class Coriobacteriia; order Coriobacteriales; family Atopobiaceae; genus Paratractidigestivibacter. The sequence continues at coordinate 7,113 of QAKZ01000041.1, read as the reverse complement.
GCGAGCGCGCAGCGAGCTTCTCGGACGACGTGGCCGCGGTCGGCGTCGAGGGGGAGGTCGTCGCGCTCGAGGACGACGTCCAGAAGGCCGCGGCACAGATCGGCTCGCTCGTGGGCGGCGGTGCCGGCTGCGATGGGGGCAACGTTGGCGACAAGGGCCGCGACGACGGCGAGCGACGCGGGGAGCTTGGCCTCATGGCCGTCAACGGTGTCGTGTTCCTGCAGCTCATCGAGGCGCTGCAGGCCGCGAACCCCGGGCTCGTCGAGGACGCCGAGAGGCGCGTCCGTCTGACGACCTTCGACGAGTACGCGTGGAACCGCATGCTCATGGGCGGCGTCACCACGGCGGCCCAGGACGTGGGCGCCATCGCGCGGGCGGTCTTCGGCCAGGCGATGGCGCGGATCGACGGCGACCGCGGGCCCGCCCGGCGGATCGAGGTGCCCGGAAGAATCATCCGCCGCGCGTCGACTGCTCGACGGCCGGTCTAAGGCCCGGCGCCGTCGACACAATGGAAACTGAGCCGCGGGCTTCTTCCCAGGCTCCGATGCTGGGTTACAAGTTAGCCCGAAGCAACAACTATGCCGTTGTTCATACTTCCTTAACTAATATCATTAAGCTAGCTGCTGTTTTACAAATTAAAAAGTAGTGGTTTTGTGCAGACATAATGCCTTAGCTTGATTGGACATTTATTAATCGGCTAGGATACTTTCCAGAGCCTGAACCGACGGATGCGACAACCTCGATTCACGGTTTTCCCTTTGCCGCCGGAGGCCCGCGGCTGACGCGAGACGAACGCCATGCAGTCTCTTGCCAGTACCTCCCAACCAAAACCGCGGGCCCGGCGGCCTTTGCTGTTTTTCGGCCCGATGGCCTATGCTTCGATGGGTCGCCCCCCACGCGGGAACCGTCAACAGATCGGACAATCAATGACAAAGGACAACGCCGGCGCGGCCGGCTTCAGCATGAACAGCTTCCGTCTCGACGGGAAGCTAGCCCTCGTCACCGGCGCGACCTACGGCATCGGCATGGCCATCGCCGAGGCGCTCGGCGAGGCGGGCGCGCGGATCGCCTTCAACGCGCGTCATGCGGACAAGGTCGCCGAGGCGCAGGAGCACTACCGCGCGGCGGGGCTCGATGCGCGCGGCTACGTCTGCGACGTCACCGACGAAGAGGCCGTGTCCGAGCTCATCGGGCGGATCGAGTCCGATTTCGGAACCACGCCCGACGTCCTCGTGAACAACGCCGGCGTCATCCAGCGCACGCCGATGCTCCAGACGAGCGCCGCCGATTTCCGCCGCGTCGTCGATACCGACCTCAACGCGCCGTTCATCGTGAGCAAGGCCTGCATCCCCGGCATGATCGAGAAGGGCCACGGCAAGATCATCAACGTCTGTTCCATGATGAGCGAGCTCGGGCGCGAGACCATCGCGGGCTACGCGGCCGCCAAGGGCGGGCTCAAGATGCTCACCAAAAACATCTGCTCCGAGTTCGGCGAGGCAAACATCCAGTGCAACGGCATCGGGCCAGGCTACATCGCCACGCCGCAGACCGCGCCGCTACGCGAGCACCAGACCGACGGAAGCCGCCACCCCTTCGACGCGTTCATCGTGAGCAAGACGCCCGCAGCCCGCTGGGGCACGCCCGAAGACCTCAAGGGGCCGGCGGTGTTTCTTGCCAGCGACGCGTCGAACTTCGTCAACGGGCACATCCTCTACGTCGACGGAGGTATCCTCGCCTACATCGGCAAGCAGCCGCAGTAAGAAGGGCCCGGCGATGCGGGGCGGTGCTGGGGCACGCGACGGGAGTGATGCGAAAAAACGCCTCCGTGGCACTCCGTGTTGCAGAAATCGCCGCTGTGGCACTCCGTGTTGCAGAAATCGCCGCTGTGGCACATCGCGCTACAAAAATCGCCGCTGTGGCACGTCCATTCGCGCCACAGCGGCGTTTCTCGCCACGCCCCGCCTGAAAAGAAGCCCCCTACACCCCATACGCATCCACCGGCACAAGGTCGTCATCGCGGGCGACGCCAAGCTCTGCGAGCTTGCTGAGCGCAGCCTTCCGATAGTCCGCCCTGCCGCGACCGCCCCACTCGATGCCGTCGATTCGATCGAGCTCCTCTTTGAGCGCGAGCCTCAGCGCGCGATGCTTCTCTTTCCTCTTTGCGCTTGTTCGATATGTCCTCCGACCAGTATCTTTGGATATCGCCTCCACAAGGTCTTCCATGTAGGGCAAATCGTCGTAAAGATCTTTATTGAGCTGGTACTCAATGCCACCGTATGCCAGAATCTCGTTGGTTCTGCGCTCGTCCTCCGCTTGACGATCCCTCGTCAGGTGACCTCCGCCGTTATACTCAAGTGCCACAAAACGAGGGCCGCCGGAATTTGACGAGAACGAGCCCCCAGAGCAAATAGCACTCGCTTTATTTTCGGCGTCGTCGCACCTTTTGAAGATAAAGTCCGGCCTCCTGGACTTGCGCGAGCCCTTCTTTCCTAGAATTGCGACGTCAATCGGCTGATTCACGGCATCGACCGTCAGTCCAAAGCCTCCACAACGCAACGGGAGAGTCAATCGCAAATAAAGGCGCGTCTCCATCGGCGAGGCCAGCCCCTCCGCCACCCCCGGAAGAGCTCGGCGCACAAGACCGACGCCATCGAAGCTCCCAAGCTCCTCTAGATGTTTTTTGCAGGGATTCCTTGGTCATAAGGGGCTCGCCAACCTGCAGCATTCCCCCGGGGACCGCCGGCGAAACAGCATATACACCAAGCAGCTCGCAGAGCAACACCTGGAGCTCCAGCTCAGTGACCAGCGGCGCCATCTGAACCGCAAGATGCTCGGGGCAGACGCAAGCGATGCCGCCTTCCAGCAGGGCGATGCTTTTGGCGGGCAGCTCCTTCTTGCAAATCCTGGTGGTCAGATGCGGCCACCTACGCCTGCACGCGACGTCGCCGATGAGCGCTTCCATACGAGTCGGCTCGAATCCATATCGAGAAAGAATGCCCGCCAGCTCGGAGACGCGCTCAAGGGAAGGGGCCCCGCGCGGCACTGCGTCGAAACAAGGCCTCGCCTCCGAAAGACGTTCACGCAGCCCAATGGTGCGGTACGCCTCTAATGCGGTGTTATGTGTAAGCAGAAGCTCCATTGCCCCAGCGTAGCGTTATGCGATCGTATTGGTTAAGGTCATGGAGAATATTAATTTTCGAATTTTACCGACGGCTTTCCGCTATCTTGCGGGTTTCTTCCGCCAAAATGTGTTCTCGCAGGTACAGAGGCCGCGCGCCGCATTGGAAAGACTGCATCGCAGCGCACCGGAGCCAGCCGACGACCCGCCCGCTTACCGTCCACCCAAGAAAGTGCCACCGCTCGCCACAAGCAGAGAAGACACTGTGCGAAACCGATCGTCGACGCGTTTACCAACCGCGACCGGAGGGTCGCGGGCCCAGGCGGCAAACACCGCCGTGACGAAAACGGCGCTGCGAAATACGCCACGGAAGGACTGGGCACCGCGCCGCGTAACAGAAATGGGCGCTGTGGCACAGGGCGTGACAGAAATGGGCGCTGTGGCACAGATATGCATGCCACAGCGGCGTTTCTCGTCACTCCCCGTGCCACAGCGGCGTTATTTGTCACGCGCCGTGCCACAGCGAAATTGCTCGCCGCGCATAGTGCCATGGCAGCGGCAGTTGCTACGCACCTCGAGGGGGGATCGTTGATTGCGCCGATTACGGTATACGGTTGCATTCGGGTGCCAAGAAGGAAACGAGAGCCGCGTTCTCCCTGGTAGATGCGAAGTCTATCAAAGTATATCGAAGTCTATCAAAGTATATCGGTCGGGCCGGTAGAGCCGGAGGGCGAGTCATCGGAGTCGTTCGAGTCGTCCCCGAGACCGAGACCGGAGAAGACCCTGCTCACCGCCGAGAGGTCGACATCGGGCCCGAAGGCCTTCACGAGGCCCCAAACGGCGTGGACCAGATACCCCCGCTGCTCGGCGCTCAAGTCCGTGAACTGAGAGAACATGACGGGCACCGTCTCGGACAGGTTGCCTTTGAGGCCCGAGAACGTGTCCTCCCCGGGCGCCGAGAGGATCGAGAACAGCGCGTTGACGAAGCCTGCGCGGTCAGCGCGGCTCGTGCCGGAGATCCATTGGTTGAGCGTGCGGTCGAGCAGCGCCGCCCCACGCGAGACCGAGTCGGCGCGGGTGAAGTCGGTCCCCTCGACCACCCAGCTGAACGGGTCGTGTTGAAGGAAGCCCGAGGCGGTCGAGCACACGACCGAGTACGGCTCCTGCTGCTCGAACATCATCCCGATGAGGGACGACTCCGGAACGGTTTTGCTCACCTTGCCGCTGCGGGCGGCGAAGTCGGCCGAGGCCAGCGCCTCTGCCGTGAAACCAGGCCCGTCGTGCGAGAAGACCTTCTCTATACGCTCGAACACCGGCACCGAGCAGCTCATCGCCGCGTACACCGCGAGGTTTCCGCCCTTCGAGTGCCCACCGACGTAGAGCTTGCCAGGAACCGTCAGCGCCACGCGCTCGAGGTAGGAGACCGCCGAGCGCTGAGAAGGAACGTCGGCCTCGAAGGCCATGTTGAGGTCTTCTTTCCAGCCGACGAGAGAGTTGTCCGTCCCGCGGAAGCTCACGTAGGCGTCGCCCGAGGGGAAGCGCAGCGTACAGGCGGCGAACTGTTTCTCGGCCTCGCCATCGGTCTCGTCCACGAAGTCGGAGAGCCGGACGCCCCGCAGGCGCGGCGAGGCAATCGCCGCCGCGAGCAGGCGAATGAGCCCCTCGGGGTCCCAGAGGTCACGCGTCATGTTCTCGAACCACTCGGCTCGGTACATCCTGTGGAGCTCGCAGCCCTTGCCGCCCCGCGCCCCGCGCGCCGAGCGCGGGAGCCGATAGTACGAGAGGCACGCGAGCACGAGGCTGTCCACGTCGCCGAGCGGCCGCTCGTCGAGCGTCTGGAACTCCGACCCGAGGTAATCGATGATGTTCATATCCGCTCCAATGACGAAAAGGGACTGTCCCTTTTCGTCATTTCTTCGGTTTCCAGCGGCGGCGGGTGGCGTGGGCGCTGCCCTTGCGGGCGCCGGCCTTGAGGCGGGCCATCACGTCGTCCGCGCTCGCGCCCTCCAGGCGGCTCTTTACCTCCACGAGCTGGTCGCGGGCGGCGGCGGCTCGCTCGAAGTCCATCTCTTCCGAGGCGCGCGACATCTCGGTCTGCAGGCCGCTCGCCAGCTCCTCGAGCTCAGGGCGCGTCAGCTCATCGAGGTCCATTACATGACGGTCCTCCGGGGCCCCTTGCTCGTCGGCGCCCTCCCCCGACGCGGTGTAGAACGCGCCGTGGCCGAGCTCGTCGCCGCGGCTTCGCTTGCGCTTGCCCACGTTCTCGTCCGCCTCGGAGATGAACGCGCTGATGTCGTTGACCGCCTTGTGGACGGTCCTTGGCACGATGCCGTGCTCGGCGTTGTACGCCATCTGGATCTCGCGGCGGCGGCGCGTCTCGTCGATGGCCACGCGCATGGAGTCGGTGACCACGTCGGCGTACATGACCACGCGACCCTTGGCGTTGCGCGCGGCGCGGCCCATGGTCTGGATGAGCGAGCGGCGGTTGCGCAGGAAGCCTTCCTTGTCCGCGTCGAGGATGGCCACGAGGCTGACCTCGGGGATATCGAGCCCTTCTCGCAAAAGATTGATGCCCACGAGCACGTCGATGCGGCCCTCGCGCAGATCGCGGATGATCTCCACGCGGTCGAGCGTGGCGGTGTCGGAGTGCATGTAGTTCACGCGGATGCCCTCGTCGAGCAGATGGTCGGTGAGGTCCTCGGCCATGCGCTTGGTGAGCGTGGTCACGAGCACGCGCTCCTTCTTTGCCACCGTGGCCTTGATCTCGTCGATGAGGTCGTCGATCTGGCCCTCGATGGGGCGCACCTCGACCTCCGGGTCCAGGAGCCCCGTCGGGCGGATGATCTGCTCCACGCGCTGCTGGCTCACGGACTCCTCGTAGTCTCCCGGCGTCGCGCTCACGTAGATGAACTGCGGCACGCGCCCCTCGAACTCGTCGAAGCGCAGCGGGCGGTTGTCGAGCGCCGACGGCAGGCGGAACCCGTGCTCGACCAGGGTGATCTTCCTCGAGCGGTCGCCCTCGTGCATGCCGCGGATCTGCGGCACCGTCACGTGGCTCTCGTCGATGATGCAGAGCATGTCCGACGGGAAGTAGTCGATGAGGGTGTAGGGCGGCTCGCCGGGCTTGCGGCCGTCGAGGTGGCGGGAGTAGTTCTCGATGCCGTTGCAGAAGCCCATGGTCTCGAGCATCTCGAGGTCGTAGGCGGTGCGCTGCGCGAGGCGCTGGGCCTCGAGGATCTTGTCCGCCGCCTTGAGCTCGGCCACGCGGGCCTCGAGCTCCTCGCTGATGGTCTTGAGGGCGCGGCCGACCTTCGGGCGCTCGGTCACGTAGTGGGACGCCGGCCAGATGGGGATGGCGTCGAACTCGCGCACGATCTCGCCCGTGACGTTGTCCACCTCGGCGATGAGCTCGACCTCGTCGCCAAAGAAGCTCACGCGCAGCGGATTCTCCGCGTACGGGGGGAACACGTCCACGGTGTCCCCGCGCACGCGGAACGTGCCGCGGCTGAGGTCGTAGTCGTTGCGGTCGTACTGGATGTCGATGAGGGACTTGATGAGGTCGTCGCGCTCGAGCGCCTCGTCCTTGCTCACGTTGGGCGCGAGGCCCGCGTAGTCCTGCGGGCTGCCGATGCCGTAGATGCAGCTCACGGACGCGACCACGATCACGTCGCGGCGGGACAGCAGGCTCGAGGTGGCCTGGTGGCGGAGCTTCTCGACCTCCTCGTTGATGGAGGAGTCCTTCTCTATATAGGTGTCGGTCTGCGGAACGTAGGCCTCGGGCTGGTAGTAGTCGTAGTACGAGACGAAGTACACGACCGCGTTGTTCGGGAAGAACTCGCGCATCTCGGACGCGACCTGGGCGGCAAGAGTCTTGTTGGGCTCCATGATGAGCGTGGGGCGGTTCAGGGCCTCGATGGTCTTTGCCATGGTGAAGGTCTTGCCCGAGCCGGTGACGCCCATAAGGGTCTGGTAGCGCAGGCCGTCCTCGACCTGTC
>QAKZ01000076.1 GCA_003150175.1 Coriobacteriia bacterium | reverse complement strand
GCACGGGGACAACGCCGACGCCGGCCCCGCGCGACGGCCGACGAGGCGACCTACTCCGCGCCCTCGCCGAAGCGGTAGCGCAGGACGAGGGGCTCGGCGGGGTCTGCGGGGTCCTCGCGCTCGACGCAGACGAAGGCGCACTCGACGCGGGAGTAGCCTTGGCCCGTAAGGACGCCGGCATAGAACTCGGCCTGCACCGCATGCCGCGCGCGGGCCTCACCGACCGAGAGGCCGGCGTCGCCCGTCTTGTAGTCGACGACCAGCGCCTCTTTGCTCCCCGGATCCGTGCAGAGAAGGTCGATCGCGCCCTCGAGGTAGTCGCCGTGCTCCGAGGGGGCAAGGACGAAGAAAGGCTGCTCGGGCAGCACGAGCGTGTGGCGGAGCGCCTCGGAGCGGATCGAGGATCCCTCCCAACGCGCAAGGGCGCGCTCGAGCCGGGCCCGTGCGCGGGCCGAGAGGTTCCACCTGCGGGCCATGGCGTCCACCTGGGCATCATTGGGCTCGCGGCCGCTTTCGGCCATGGCCTGAGCGAGCTCGTGGAAGGCGGAGCCGAGGTTCGTCGCGCGGTCCGCGTCGGCACCCGTGGGCGCGCCGTCCTCGGCGGCCTCGCGCTCGGCACGCGACGGCGCGGGTGCGGGCTCGCCCTCCCCGGCAGCGATCGCGGCGTGGACTGAGCTGTAACTGTAGACCCCCTCGCGGGCGCGCCAGGTGCCAATGCGCCCAGGGGCCGCGGACGCGATGTCGTAGAGGTCGAACCCGCGCTCAGGGGACCCGGCCTGGGCAGCCTGGGTGCCCGTGGCGACGATGGCGGCGGGGTCGAGCGGCACCGGGCCGTCGAAGCCCGGAAGCGATCCGCCGGAGTCGGCTATGCAGCCCTTCTCCTCTCCTTTGCCATCGGTCTGGACCTCAACGCACCGCACGCGGGCGGGCGAGGTCCCCCCGAAGTCGACGGAGCCCACGCCCGGCGCCGGAGGCTCGCGCGTCCCGAAGAGCGCGAAGAGCGCGTCGGAGGCCATCGTCGACGAGACCCCCGCCTTGCCGCAGGGTGCGGAGACGCCGAGCACGAGCGCCTCGCGGGCGCGCGTCATCGCGACGTAGAGCAGGCGCGACTTCTCTTGCGCGGCCTCGATCGAGTCGCGCTGGCCGCAGGCGACGAAGGCCGCGGAGAGCGGGAGCGCCCGGCCGTCCTCGAGGTCGGCGAGCGCCTCCTCGGCGTCGATGGCGCCCAGAGCCGAGGATAGCTTCTTTGCCTCGGCGTCGGGGAGGCCTGAGGGCTTGAGGACGAGGCCGGCGGGGTCCTTTCCGAACACAGCGATGCCCGAAGAGTCACGGGGGTCGTTCCAGCACTCGGCCACCGCGGTGACGGGAAACTCGAGGCCCTTCGATGCGTGGATCGTCATGATGCGCACCGTGCCCGCGCCCTGGCCGCCGTCGGCGCCCGCGAGCGAGGCGGGCGCGATCTTCGACGAGGCGAGCCAGAGGTCGAACTCGGTCGCGGCGCGGGCAGGGCCCAAGCCGAGAGACTGCGTGAGGTCGCGCACATAGCGCACGGCTGCGAGCACGTTCGCGGCGCGCGCCATGCCCTCGGTGCCGCCGGCCTCGAGACGCGCGAGCCAGCCGGAGTCTCGCACCGCGCGGGCGCAGACGTCCGCAACCGGCATCGTTCGCACGTCCTCGAGAGCGCGCGAGATCACCTCGCGAGCGAGCGAGAGGCGCGCCGAGGGGACGTGGCCGGGCAGGAACTCGAAGGCGTCGAGCCCCTGGTCGATCGGCCGCTTCGTCGGGGCGTCGAGCTTCTCCTGCCGCCTCGTTCCGAGCTCGCAGAAGTCGTCGGCGTCCGCGCCGAACATCTCGCTCGCGAGCAAGGGGAAGAGCCCCGACTGGGTATCCGCGGGGTTGGCCAGCGTGTGGAGAAGCGCGCAGACGACCTTGACCTCGGGGGCCTTCGTGAACGTCGAGCCGCCCGTGACCACGCACTCCAGCCCACGGGAGCGGAGCGCGTCGATGTAGAGCGCGGCGTTGGAGGTCACGCCGAGCAGCAGGGCCATGTCGCCGGGGCGCTCGCCTGCGTCCCGATAGCGCACGAGGGCGTCGGCGACCTGCGAGGCGAGCGTGGCCGCCTGCTGCTTGGTCGCGTATCCCGAGGCGCCCTTGCCGCGGACGACCTCGACGTCGATGCGAGGAAGGTCGGCCGCGCGGTAGGCGTCCTTGCGCGTCGGGCAGTCGTCGAGGTGCATGAAGGCTCCGGGCGCCATGGTGCCCCGCGCGCCGCCGCCCGTCCCCAGGCCGGGGGCGGAGTTGCCGCGGCTCACGCGCTCTATGAACTTGAGGATGTCGCCGTGGCTGCGGTAGTTCGTGTCCAGCCGGACGCGCCCGGAGTCGGCGACGCCCTCCCCGCGCCGGTAGAAGACCCCCACGTCCGCGCCGCGGAAGCGGTAGATCGACTGCTGGGCGTCGCCGACGGTGCACAGGTGCCGGCCGTCCTCGCCCGAGAGCAGCTCGATCAAGGCGAGCTGGGTGTCGTCGGTGTCCTGGAACTCGTCGACCATCACGAGCCGGAAGCGCCCCGCGTAGTCGGCGCGCACCGCCTCGACGTCGCGCACTGCGGCGTAGGCGAGCTGGACGAGGTCGTCGTTGTCGCAGGCGCCGGCCTCGAGCTTTGCCCTAGAGTACTCGGCATCGAGCCTGCGGGCGAGCTCGAGGAAGGCCTCAGCGTGCCCCCTCGACCTGAGGAAGTACGCCTCGGCGAGGGCCTGGGCGTGCGCCTCCTTGACGTCCTTGAGCTTATCGGCGATCGCCTTGGAGGAGCGCGGGAGCGCGACCTGGCCGAGCGCCTCGAGCGCGGCGTCGGCGTCCTTCTGGCCGGGCGCGAGGACGTCGAAGCCGCGCAGGGCCTCGAGCGCGGGCCCGACCTTCGACGCCGCCGAGGCCGAGAGCTTCTCGGCCCCGAGCTCCTCCATGCGAAGGAGAAGCTCGCGCATGAGGGCGTCTATTCCGCAGCCCTCCGACGGCTCGGCGCACCTGAGCGAGCCGATGCCGCCCGGCAGCGCCTTGGAGGCCCTGAGGACGCCGTCGACGACGCCCATGGCGCTCGAGTACCCGGAATCGGGAGACCAGGTCCCCGTGCCGAGAGACGCGACGGCCTCGCGCAGGCGCGCGTCGTCGCGCGCCCCGCGCATGACCGTGTCCATGGCGCGGAAGTAGATGCCGTCCTGCTCAGAGCCGGCGACGACCCGGAAATCGGGGTCGAGCCCGAGGTCGAGGGCATGGCGGTGCAGGATGCGCGAGCACATCCCGTGGATGGTCAATATCCAGGCGTCATCCACGCTGAGCGCCGCCTCCTGCATCCCCACGCGTCGCAGCGTCGAGCGCACGCGCTCGCGGATCTCGCGCGCGGCGGCCTCGGTGAAGGTGATGACGAGGACCTGGCCGAGGTCGTCGATGAAGGGTGCTCCGTCGGGGCCCGACCCCGGGGAGAGCGCCCAGGCGACGCGCTGGGTCAGGGTGAAGGTCTTCCCGGAGCCGGCGCCCGCCTCGACGAAGAGGGGCGCGTCGAGCGTGCGCGCGATCCTCGCCTGGCCCTCGTTCAGGCCGGACAGGTCGACGGCCGGGGCGGCCGGTGTGTTCTGGCTCGTCACTTGGAGCACCTCTTCTCGCAGTTGAGGACCGGGCAGTAGTCGCAGGCGTGGGCATCTAAGGGGCGCGCCTCGATGTCGCCCGTGAGCATCCGCCCGAGCGCCGCGGCGATCTTCTCCTCGCAGGCGTCGAGCAGCGACTCCATGCCGTGCCCGCCGGCGACGTCCCCGAACCCCGCGTCCCTCGGGACCTCGAGCCGGGGCCTGCGAGACGAGCTCGGGGCATGCGCGCCGAAGACGTTGTCGAGGACCTCCGCGTCGACGGCACCTGCGAGCTCATGGCCGGGCTTGGTGCACAGGTACACCGACGAGACCACCTTGAGCTGCGGGAACGCGCGGCGGACCACCTGACCGTAGATCAGCGACTGGACCCTGCGGGGAAGGACGAGCCCGTCGGCGCCGAGCTGCGCCCCCCAGCCTTCCTTGCCGAAGGCGTCGTACTCCGCCGCGAACCCGCGCGCGCCCTTGTGCTTGTAGTCGATGACCGCGGCCTGGCCGTGCGCGTCCACGTCGATACGGTCCACGGTGCCCGTGAGCTGAACGCCCGCGTACTCGACGTAGGCCCCGCGCTTGCCGAAGCCCCACTCGAAGAAGCGCGGCTCGAACCCGGAGAGGATCCCCGCCTCGTAGCTGAGCAGGCTCGCGAGGTCGCGCCGGAGCACCGCGACGCTGCCCTCCTCGGCGGCCGTGTGCGCGACGAGGGCCTGGGGCTTGGGCCTCTTTCCCTTAGTGAGCTGGAACTGGTGCGCGAGGTGCCCGTCGAACTCACGCGACATCAAGTCGCGGGCGGCCCCAAGCGTGTCCAGGTCAACGCGGGACCCCGCCAGGCGGGCCGAGGGGGCCTCCTGCGCGAGCGCGACGAGGCGCTCGGCGCAGGCGACGTAGGCCTCGGACTGCATCCCGTCCTCCTCCTCGCGCTCGAGGCGAGCGAGCTCGCCGTCCCCATCCGCCGCGGCGCGCGCGGAGGCGAGCAGGTTGCGGTGGGTTACCTCGAGCACGCGGTGGGCGAAGGTGCCGGTCTCGGCCCCGGTGAAGCCGGCGTCGGAGTCTCGCAGCCTGAGCCTGCGCAGGCTGAACCACTTGTAGGGGCACTCGAGGTAGGTCTCGATCTGTGAGGCCGAGAGGAGCGGCGAGGCGTCCTCGGAGCCCTCCTGCGGGGGCGTGACGCAGGAGGCGAGGCCGGGGTCGATCTTCCCGGCGGGCGCGGGCGGGCAGGAGGCGGCCTTCGCGGGCGCCTCCCCCGTCGCCGCGGCGTTGGAGCAGACGTCCGTCTCGCCGCGCGACGCCACGCTGCCCGGGCCCAGGACGGCTTGGACATCGGAGGCCGAGGCGTCCGCGGAAAGCCCGTAGCACGCCAGGGCCTCGCCCATAGCGACGCTCGGGAAGCACTCCTTGGAATCGGCCGAGAACAGGCAGCGCTCGAGGACCACCGTGCGCCGCGCGGCGCGGACGGCGCGGTCGAGCGATCTGCGCGCCCGCGCCATCGCCGAGCGCTCGGGCAGCGCCCCGTAGGCGCGCAGGATCGCGGCGAGCGCGTCGTCGGTGCCCGAAACGGGCGACTCCACCGAGGTCTGGCCGCAGACGATCACGGCGTCGAAGGACAGCGGGGCCGCGTCGAGCGCGGAGGGGACGCAGATGAGCGCCTCGGCCCGGGCGCCCTCGACCTCGCGCGACGCCCTCAGCGTAACGGAGCGGCGGCGCAGCACCGCGGAGGCGGTGTCGAGCAGCTTCGATAGCTCGGAGGGGCTCGCCGAGGCAGCGTCGGACGAGATCCCGCACTCCTTGAGCGCGGCGCCGACCGAGAGCGCCTGGGAGAGCACCGCGGTCGCCTCGGCGCGGAAGGCCTCGGGGACGGGCGCGCCCTCCTCGGTCCCCTCGCCCCGGTCGAGCAGCGCCTGGAGCAGCTTCGAGGCGCACGACCCCACGCGCCCGCGGAGAAGCTCGCGCACGGCGGCGGCGCACGGCGCGCTCGTCGCGCGCTCGTTCTGGAGCTGGTCGAGGACGGCCTGGGGGGTGAGAAGCCTGTTCGCCCTCCAGCGCGCGTCGAGCGCGCGGGCGCGGGAGGCGTCGACGCCCGAGATCCGCGACGCCAGGAAGTCGGAGAGCCCGCGGGGCGGCCACCACGACATGTCCCGCAGCCCGACGCGAAGGTCCTTGTTCTTGAGGCGGACGGGCGCGGGCCAGCCCTCCAGCAGACCGACGAGGCACGAGACCCCGTCGATGAGCTCCAGGAAGGCTCGTCCGGCCTCGAGGGAGGCGAGCGGCACCCTGCGGCTCGTCCTGGCGCCGATGCCGCGGGCGGCGAGCCTCGGGGAGAGCTCCCTCCAGGCGGCCTCGGCGTCGGGCGCGAGGACGGCGATGGACCGGCACCCCTCGCCTGCCTCGCGGCCGGCCTCGCAGGCTATTGCCTCGGGCTCCGCCGAGGGACCAGCGGGCAGCAGCACCCTCACGGACCCGGTCGGCTCTATGGGGGCGCTCTCCGAGCGGAACACGCGCGAGACGAGCTGCGCGAGCTCCCCCGGTCGGCCTGCGGGGCCCACGCCCTCGTCCTCGGCCTCCTCTTCGGCGGGGGCGCCCGCCTCGGCCGCGAGCGCGAGGAGCTGGTCCGCCGCGAGCCGACCGAGCTCGTCGGCGGGAGCATCGGTGGCCCTGCAGACGAAGGTCACCTCGCGATCGCGCGCGAGCCGGGCGAGCATCCTCAGCTGTGGGAGGCCGGCGTCGTCCAGGCCGCTCGCGACGACGGCCGAGGCGTCCGCCGCGGAAAGAGCCCCCGGCAAAAGCCCGAGCACCTCGCAGGGCTCGACGAGCCCCGCACCCTCGAGCTCCCGCGCATAGTCGCGGGCAAGGCCCGCGACCTCGGCCTCCGCGTCCGAGAGCCCGCAGGGGGCCTCGCCCGAGAGAAGCTCGGGCAGGGCGCGCGAGACCAGCCCTGCGAGCAGCCCCCTCGTGCCCTCGTTGTCCCGCACGCGCGATGCCGCGCGCGATGCCGCGCGGGAAACGACGCGCAGGCAGAGTATGTCGCGCGAGATGCCGTCGACGACGCGCCTGCCGTCGCCCCACACGCCCCAGCGCTCAGCCGCCCAGGACGAGGCCGTCGTCGCCTCGACGCCGACGCCGAGCCCCGGCATCGACGCGAGCTCCCGCTGGGCGCTAAGGGCGCAGGAGAAGGTGGGCAAAAGCAGCGTCGCGCGCCCGCCGGCGCCGATGCCAGCGCGCAGCGCGCGCTCGACGGCAGGTGTGAGCGGCTCTTCCCGCTCCGTTCTGACGATGTGCAGGGCCATGGGCTCCCCCATCCCGCGCAAAGCGCGGCTCGAGGTTCTTCTTTGTTTGATGGTACGACGGGGACGGGACAACAATCCCCTAGTCGGCGCAGCCAGCCCCGTCGAGGCGCGAGAGCACCGTGCGGTAGCCGCCCCGCTCGCCGTTCAGGCATTTGGACACGCGGCTCACCGTGGTGGAGGAAGCGCCGGTCGCGCGGCTCACGTCGGCGTACGAGTGGCCCTCGGAGAGCATCGCCGCCACCTCGAGCCGTTGCGAGAGGTCGTCGATCTCGCGCGGGGTGCACAGGTCGCCGAGGAACGCCGCGGCCTCCTCGTCGGTCCTGAGCGACCGGAGCGCGGCATAGAGCCTGTGTTCCTCGGTGATCTCCATTCATTACCTCCTGGCGCGAGCGGCGGGTCGGGTGCCCGGCTTGGGCACGGTTTTCCTAGAACACTTTAGCGCAATAAAGCATCCAGCTGCCGGGCGCGCCGCGCCGAGCGGCCGTTAACGCCAGAACAACAAGATATCGCGCGATGAGCCTGCCGCGGGAGCAACCTGCGGACATAGGACCGGCCCCGGCTCAGATGCGCAGCCGAGGCCGGGTTACTCACGAGCGAAAACACATGCGGCTACTGGATGACCGAGCCCACGAACATCCCGACGAGGCTGATCACGATCGCGCCGACGAACGCCGCGCCGAAGCCGTCGACGTAGACGCCCGCGTGGAAGATGTTGCGCGAGAGGTAGCTCGCGAGCTCGAGGACGAACGCGTTGACCACAAGGCCGAAGATCCCCAGCGTGAGCAGGTTGACCGGCAGCGAGAGGACCTTGAGGACCGGCTTGACGGTGGCGTTCAGGATGCCGAGCACGAGCGCGGTGAAGATCGGCGCCGCCCAAGACCCGCCGATGGCCTCGATGCCGGGGACGAGCCAGATGGCGACCGCCGTCGCGATCGCCGTCGTGATCCAACTGCCAATAAAGCCCATGACCGCTCCTTAGAAAGAAGGTTGTTCGTCGTATGGAAGCCTACCCGTAAAGACGGGCGCGCGCCATGCCCGCGGAAAAAACGAAGACCGAGGGGGGAACGCGCGGAAAGACCGGAGTGCCGGCCGCGCCCGCCATGCCATACGATCAAAAAGGGCCTCGCGGCCGCACGCGCCCTTACGCGCCGAGCCTGGAGACCGCCTGCGCCGCGGCGCTCACGACGGCGTCCTTCGCGGACTCGACGTTCGCGCCGATCGCGGCGCCAAGGAGCTCCCGGACGAGGTCCTTGGTGCGCTGGTCGGCGGCGCCGAGGGCCGCGAGCACCTTCTGGATCGACTGTGGGCTCGCCATGACCTCGTCGAGCCTCGTCGCGCCGCCCGCCTGCAGGACATCGAAGAGCTCGTCGGTGAAGCGCTCCCGCTCGTCCGGCTCGACGCCCTCGAGCCAGCCCGCGAGCGCGGCGTTCATGCGCACGCAGTCGGGCTCGAGCCCGGGCGCCTCGACGAGCCCCGTACGCGTGACCTGCCATGACATGGGGTCGTGCTGCATGGCGCCCGAGGCGGAGCTCTGCACGATGAGCTTGTCGGAGCCGTCGTCGAAGAGCATGCCGACGATGTCGTAGGCCGGGACCACGTGGGTGAACCTCTGGCCGTACGCCTCACT
This sequence comes from Coriobacteriia bacterium, assembly GCA_003150175.1. Lineage (GTDB taxonomy): Bacteria > Actinomycetota > Coriobacteriia > Coriobacteriales > Atopobiaceae > Paratractidigestivibacter. The sequence goes on along the minus strand of QAKZ01000076.1, from coordinate 3,393 downwards.
CGCGTGCGCAGGGATGGCCTCGGAGTACATTCCGGGGCCGTCGTCGCTCCACACGTGCTCGACGCAGCCGCGCAGCTCCTCGGGCAGGACAGCCGCCGCGTAGGCAGCGAGCACGCCGCCCTTCGAGTGGCCGCCGACGAGCAGCCGCCTTCCCTCGCTCGTGGCGAGACGAGCCTCCATCTGAAGGTAAGACGCGGCCGCGAGCTGGGCGGCCGTGACCCGGAAGCTCAGCATGAAGTCTTCCTTCCAGCCGACGAGGCTGTTGTCCGTTCCCCGGAACGAGACATACGAGAGACCCTCGGCGACGTCGACCGTCAAGGCGGAGAACTGCAGCGTTCGCTCGTCGTCGGTGACGTCGACGTAGTTGCGCGCGACGGCGCCGCCGAAGCGCTCTGAGCGGCCCAGTGCCCGGACGAAGCGGTCATCGATGGTCGCGAGCGAGCGCACCCAGGGGCCGATATCCTCGCCCGCGGCGCGCGCGAGGAACTCCTCGCAAGCCTGCGCGACGTGCTTCTTTGCGGACGCGCCGTCGAGGATGCCGCGGAAGTCGAGGTACGAGAGGCTCGCCAGGATCACGTTGTCGACGTCGTTGAAGGGCCGCTCGCAGAGCAGCAGGTCCCCGCGAAGCTCCAGGTAGTCGCGCACGTCAGCCATTGTATGTCCTCTCTTTTGCGTCGAGGCGGGCGCTTAGCGCCTGCCGCCGTGGTCGCCGGGGCGGCGCCTCGCGGGCGCCTTGCCAGCGGCTTTGCCGGTGCCTTTGCCCCTGGCCGAACCCTTATTCGCGCCCTTGCCCTTGGCCGAGCCATTGTTGGCGCCCGCCCCCGCGCACCTGCCCGCGGCGCGCGGGTCGTCCTTGGAGCCGTGCGCTCCGTCGGCTTGGCGCCGCTCGGGGCGGCTGCTGCGGCCCGCGACGTCGCCGTACTCGTTGCCTGCGCGCTTGCCCTCGCGGCGCACCTGCTCTAGCTTCTTTTTTGCCTTCGACTTGCCGCGCTTGGTCTTCTTCCTCGGCTTGTGGTCCGCGGGGTCGCGGTTAGGGTCGAGCTGCGGGGGCTCGGCTCCGAGCACGAGACCAGTGGCGTCGTAGGGCTCGGCGACCTTGCCCATGAGCCCCTCGATGTCGAGGTACTCGTCCAGCTCCTCCTCGGTCACGAAGGTGACGGCCCAGCCGAGCTCGCCCGCGCGGCCCGTGCGACCGATGCGGTGGATGTAGTCGTTCGGCTCCGACGGGACGTCGAAGTTAACCACATAACGGACGCCAGGGATGTCGATGCCGCGCGCGAGCACGTCGGTCGCCACGAGGACGTCGGCGTCGCCCGAGCGGAAGTCGTTGAGGGCGCGCTCGCGCTGGTTCTGGCTGCGGTTGCCGTGGATCGGCGCGGCGGAGATCCCCGCCTTCCGCAGGCGCCGGCAGATCGCGTCCGCGCGGTGCTTGCCGCGGGTGAACACGATGACGCGGGAAGGGCCTTCTTTTTTGAGGAAATCGGGCAGCAGCGCGTTTTTCGCCTCCGGCGAGACGGGCAGGACGTACTGCTCGACCGTGTCCGCGGTGCTCGTCACCGGGGCGATCTCCACGCGCGCCGGATCGTGGACCAGGTCGGCGACCTCGCCCACCGCCTCGTCATCGAGCGTCGCGGAGAACAGCAGCGTCTGGCGCGTCGGCGGGGTCTCGCGAACGATACGTCGCACCGTCGGCAGAAACCCCATGTCGAGCATGCGGTCCGCCTCGTCGAGCACGAGGACACGGACCTCGTCGAGGTGGCAGGCACCCTGCTCGATGAGGTCGACCAGGCGCCCCGGCGTGGCGACGAGAATGTCGCAGCCGTGCTCGAGGGCCGAGACCTGCGGCTGGTAGCCGACGCCGCCGACAACGGTCAGCGCGACGTGGCCCGTGACGTCCGAGATCTTCGAGGCGACCTCGTCGATCTGCTGGGCGAGCTCGCGCGTCGGGGTGACGACGAGCATGGCGGGGCCGTGGCCGTTGCCCTCGCCCCTGCGAGAGCCGCGCGAGCCCAAGCGTCCCGGCATGGGCTTGGGCGGCGCGACGTGCTCCAGGCGATCCATCGTGGGCAGCAGGAAGGCAGCGGTCTTTCCGGTGCCGGTCTGGGCCGCGGCGAGAAGGTCGCGGCCGGCGAGCACCTCGGGGATGGCGCGGACCTGCACAGGGGTGGGCGAATCGTATCCGAGGACGCGGACGGCCTCGAGCATCTGGGCGGAGAGCCCCAGCTCATCGAAGCGCGGGCAGATCTCGTGCGCGCTTTCGGGATTCTCGGCGTTATCGGGGTTCTCGGCGCGCCCTGCGCCGGGTTCGAGATGTTGCATATGGTCGTTCCTTATCTGCGCGCATGTCTTGCGCGCGAATCATGCGGGGCGCGAAGCCCCGTGAGCGTCCGCGCGGTCGCGCGGGCCACGTGATTATACCCGCGGCGCGACGAGAAGAGCGCCGGGAAGGATCGGCTCCTTCCCGGCGCTCACTGAATGGCCCGAAAACCCGGCGCAGATAAAGCTAGGCTGCGGGGCAGATCTTCTTGAAGAGCTCGATGACGTCCTCGAGGCTGGCGTCGCGCGGGTTGCCCGGGAAGCAAGCGTCGGCCATGGCGTCCTTTGCCAGGACCTCGATCTCATCGGCCTTCATGGCCTCGCAGGTCTTGGGGATGTTGACATCCTCGGAGAGCTGCTTGACGGCGGCGATGGCAGCGTCGGCGGCCTCGTCCTCGCTCATGCCGGTGGTGTCGACGCCCATGGCGACGGCGACCTCAGCCAGGCGCTTGGTCACGACGGGCTTGTTGAACTCCATCGCGATCGGGAGCAGCATGGCGCAGGCGACGCCGTGCGGGGTGTCGTAGTGTGCGGAAAGCGTGTGGGCCATGGCGTGGTCGATGCCGAGGCCGACGTTGGAGAAGCCCATGCCGGCGATGTACTGGCCGAGCGCCATGCCCTCGCGGCCGGAGGCCGGAACGCCGCTCTTCGCCTCAGCGACGGAGTCGCGAAGGTTCTTGGAGATGAGCTCGATGGCCTTGAAGTGGAACATGTCGGAGAGCTCCCAAGCGCCCTTGGTGGTGTAGCCCTCGATGGCATGGGTGAGCGCGTCCATGCCGGTGGCGGCGGTGAGGCCGGCGGGCATGGAGGCCATCATGTCGGGGTCGACGACGGCGACCTCGGGGATGTCGTTGGTGTCGACGCAGACGAACTTGCGGACCTTCTCGGGGTCGGTGATCACGTAGTTGATGGTGACCTCGGCCGCGGTGCCGGCGGTGGTGGGCACGGCGATGGTGAAGACCGCGTGGTTCTTGGTGGGGGCGACGCCCTCGAGGGAGCGCACGTCGGCGAACTCGGGGTTCTCGATGATGATGCCGATGGCCTTGGCGGTGTCCATGGAGGAGCCGCCGCCGATGG